>CANHHZ010000032.1 GCA_947460275.1 Sphingobacteriaceae bacterium
ATGGCGAAGTAGAGTTGGTTTGATAATTTTGTGTGCCAATAGTATTGGTGGTTAAAACATTTCTATTGTAATGGCTTAGGCTATTGGCCGTATTATCGCTGTAAGAAACCGAAGGCTGAATTCTGATAGATGTAGTAGAATCTATTTTGGTATCAATTGTAAAATTTAATCTATGGTTTAAACGTTCTGTTGTACTATTTAAATCGCTATTGTTTGTAGTAGTTACATTGCCCAATAAATTTTGCGTAAAGCTATTATTGGTATTAAACAAAGATGTTTTGTTGAAGAAATAACTTCCATTAACCGTAGTTTGATTTTTATAAACGTCGGCAAAATTTACCCCAGCCGCGTTCGTTGTGGTAATACCTTGTTGAGCACCACCGCCGCCGCCGCCAAACGTCATTGTACGACCACCGCCGCCACCGCCACCGCCGCCGCCAACACCGCCACCAAAGTTTTGTTTGTTGATATTGTTAAATTGACCAATTAAGGAAATTTGCTGATCATTATTAAATTTGTTAACGTTCAGATTTACATCATATCGGTCATCGGTTCCATAACCCAAAGTAGAGTTTCCAAAATAACCTTTTTTCTTATCCTTTTTAGTGGTAATATTTATAATTTTTTCTCGATTTCCGTCATCTACACCAGAAAATTTAGCTTGATCAGACATGTCGTCGATGATTTGAATTTTATCAACCATATCGGCAGGTAAATTTCTTGTGGCCAATAAAGGGTCTGTACCCATAAAGTCTTTACCATCAACCCTTACGCGTTTAATGGCTTCGCCTTGGGTAGTTATAGAACCATCTTTAGCAACATCTACACCTGGTAATTTTTTTAAAAGATCTTCAACAACAGCGTTTTCTTTTACTTTGATGGTTGAAGCATTAAACTCTAAAGTATCCTTTTTTACCACTACTGGTGGAATTTCGCCTTTAATTTCTACTCCACTTAAGGTAATGCCCCCATCTTCCATTATTAAGCTGCCAAAATTGATGGATGGTTTTGCTGTTGTAAGTTCAAAATCTTTATTTATTGATTTATAACCTATATATACAACGTATAACTTGTATTTTCCAGGAGCTAGTCCACTAAAAGTAAAAGTGCCACTTGCAGAAGTTGTTGCGGTACCAACAGTTGTTGAATCGCTTAATCGTTTTACTGCAATGGAAGCATAATCTACGGCAGATTTGTCTTTGCCACTAATTACTTTACCTGTAACCGTGCCATTCGTTTGCGCACTTGCAAAGTAACTTATCAATAAAAAGCTAAGAACTAGGGTTCTTCGTATCAATGTATTCATTCTTTATTTATTATTTAATTTTGTAAAGTTACCATATCAGACTTGCCTAAACAGCAAAAGTTAATTAAAACAGGAGTAACATTTTAAATACACCTAACTTTACCGTTACAAAATGTAAAAGAGCTACCCTTTAAATTAAAGAATTAAGACTGGTAAAACCGATAAAATTTAAGATTTAAAATAGCTTTTTGGCATTTTTGGGCAACGACATGATTTTGGGATTGAGCAGGCGTTAAAAATTATCAAAAGCAATAAAAAAAGAAGGCTATTTTTTTTGCTCATTATAGTTAGACAAGTGTAAAACTATATAACTAAAAACTCCCATTAAGGTGCCAATCATATCACAAGCAAAATCCCACCATTCGGCAGAGCGATAGGTAAACACTTTCCATTGCAGTAACTCTATTGCGGCGCCAAAGAAAGCCGAAATAAAGATAATTTTAAAAATGGTAAGCAGGCGAAAGCTGTAATTGTGCTGATATTTAATTTTTCCGTAAAAGAGGAGCACGGTAAGAACATAAAAAAAACCTAAATGTACAAGTTTGTCAAAACCTGTAAAAAAAAAGCCAGCTGTATGTTCATTTGCTGGCATTTTAATGTTACAAAGCACTAAGACAACAAGAGCCCAAAAAATTGCCCAAAGCTGCTGTCTTAGTGCCTTAAAAATCATTTTTAAGCCCCTACTAATGCTTTGTAATCTTCTGCCGATAATAAGCCGTCGATTTCAGCCGCATCAGAAACAGCAACTTTAACCATCCATCCTTTACCATAAGGATCTGTATTTACCAATTCAGGATTGTCGTTTAACTCATTATTTACCTCTAATACAGTCGAAGTAATTGGCATAAACAAATCAGAAACAGTTTTTACAGCCTCTACAGTGCCAAATTCTTTTTCTTTAGCTACTTCTTCACCAAGGGTATTTATGTCGATGTATACTATATCTCCAAGCTCACGTTGAGCAAAATCTGTAATACCAATATAGGCTTCATTACCTTCTACTTTAACCCATTCGTGATCTTTGGTGTACTTAAGTTCTTGAGGAAAATTCATATTTTTATATAATTGCTTTATTTTTTTACCTGCACAAAGATAATTATTTACTCGTGTATAACAATTACTAATTCAGCGTCATTCGTAAACTAAATCCGAAATTGCTAAATGAGGTGTTAAATGATTGGGAAGTGTAAGGTTTGTTTAAATTAGAGTCGTAAAATACTTTTAAATTAAACCTTTGGTTAAGCATATAATCTACGCTTGGTCTTAGGGTAATGTTTTTGGCCCCCGACGAAACTTCTGCCTCTTCGATATCTGCCCTATAAATCACCGTTTTGTTGTCACGAATAGCTATATCTAATTTAAAATCCATATTATTTTCCATTCTGAGCTGACTAAACAAGCCAAACGGGAACCTAAATTTATTGGTACGAAATCCAAGTCCAAAAACGATATTATTTTCAGAAACTTGAGCCAATTGGCTATTTGCCAAACTCAAAGCCATCATTCGGCTCTTGTTGATTTCAAGATTTGCATTTAAATTATTTTTAAATCGGGCGTTAATCCCAATTAGAGGGGCAAACTGTTCAGCAATATTTACCTGCGAGAATTGATATTGAGGTAAAAAATTAGACTGAACGTCTCTGCTGCTTACAAAACCATCCGTTTCTTGGTACTTTAACAAACTGTTAAATCCATTTACGCTGTAGGTAGATCGGTAACCATGTTCGATACGGAAATCTGAAAATCTATCGGCAAAGAATGGAATTTTTGTGAGCCCATTATAGGTCAATCGCCAATTTGGCAAAGGTATTTTTGGCAAACTATTTAAACTTGATGTTTGGGCATTTTTGCCTGTGTAAGCGGCAATAAAAGCAGCAACAATTACATCTTGCGAACTTTTTCCGTATCCATCTGCAAAACCACCTGCTTGTCCTAGCGAATTTGAGTTTTGCGTACCTAAACGACCAGAAATAACCTGTCTATTAGCCATAAAGGCATTAAACAGTTTAGAGACTGTACTTCCATTTTTGTCCTTAAAGGCGGTACCTAAGGTGAGTATAGACACGCTGTAATCGCCAGTTGAAATTGGACTAAGATTAACGAAATTAGCCAAATGACTGTCGTATTTAAAATTGGTGGTATAATTTAAGGTCCGGTTTCTAAACGCAGTTAATGTAATAGTTAAGCCGTTTAAAGGCTCCATTAAACTAGTAAGCTGAAAATCCTCTCTTAGCGTATTCACATAAAGTTGATTTTGAAATTCGTCTTTGGTAAGCCAACCTCCGTCTAATGCTAAGGTTCTAATATCTCTCTGGCTACCAAAAACAAATCCTAAACCTGGAGCGCCCGTTACTTCGTCAATACCAAAATATTTTGTTTTAGGTAAGTAACCTGGCAAAAATGTACCCCTAGTTTGCGTAAATGCTACATTTACATTTTTTACCGAGGTGATAAATCGAATGAAATAATCATGCACTTTAGTTGCCGAATCTGGTTTAGCCAGGCTTCGTCTAACAAATCCAAATTTATTATATAAAGTAGCTAATTTCAGCATAGGATTTACCTGTATAGTGCTTGCGTTTTGAATTGTATTACCCAAATTTACTTTAGGATCTTTTAGGGTTGATAATGGTTCGGTTTGCCAATTAAAATTTGTACCGTATGTGGCGGCAGCAGATATCCAATCTAAACCCGGTATTTTGTTTATCGGCAAATTATACCTCACATTTAAGCTATGGTTGTAATCTGTTGTGCGGCCTAATCGTTTTAAATTTTGCCAAAGTGTATCTCGTTTCAAACCCTCTATCCTACCCTCTGGTTCATCTATGATGGAATAATTGGTTGCATCAAAGTCCAAACTGAGCGAGTTGGTCAAATTCCATGCGATGCCATAAATTCTAGAAACCAAAAAGTTTTTATTGTAGGTGGTATTTATAGGAATAGCATTGTTTGGGTCGTTGTTACGCAAAGTATTTTCCGCATACATACGGTTCATATCCATTCGGAAATTAATGCTGCTCGGCATTAAAGTAATATTAAAATCTTTAATTAACCTTAAAACGTTTGATTTGATAAGTTTGTTAAAGGGTTGATAATTTTTAGGAGAGCCTGAATAACTATAGCCTATTGAGGCTCTATAATTCACCTGTTCGTTATTTTCTACTGTAAAATCGCGATGTAAAAACTTAACCTGAGAATAAGAAAAATCAAAATTTTCAATATCCCAAGGCCTTATTTTCGCGTCGGTTTTTACCCTTTCTTTGTGCACATTGGTAAAGTTAAGGCTACTGGTTGTGGTATAATCTTGGGCAAATTTTAAAATAGAATCTCTTTTGGTGGTGGCAGCATTATCAAGTGCATTTTTAAGTTCTATATCAGGCGTTCTTGGATCAAATTGCGGCGTTAGTATCCGTTTTGAATAACTTACATACATAGGAATTTTAATACCAGATTTTTTAGGCAAAAATTTTCCTAGTTCCAAATTGGATGAAACATCAAAAAATTGATTGTCACTACGGTTTCGCTCGCTCACTTTTTTATCCAAAGAACCAAAGCCAATTGTTGATTTGCTTCCTGAAAGGTTCAAATCACCCAAATCTGCGAGTTTGGCATTTATCCTGGCTGTTGCCGCCCAACCTCCACGCTCGTCAAACTCGGTCAATCTGAGCTCGTTAAACCAAACGTAGGCGCTTTTTTCTAGGCCTTCTTCTCCCGTTGGCGATGCCGCGTTACGCAAAGGATTTTTTACACCCAACATATATACCCTTACCTTACTCAGATCGGGCTGTCCTTTAACAATAACGGTATTTGCACCATCTACATAAGTAAATGGAAGATTAATTGGCCAAGGCGCCCCTAGGCTTGTTAAGGCCTTATTACGCGCTACTTTTGCCTTTTGAAACAACTCCAAATTGATGTCCATTTTATTTTGATCAGGCCATATCGCATAAGGATCGCTGGTGCCTGGTTGCGTAACTTTTAAAGGCAAATTGTACTCGTAATAATTGTCTTGGTTATCGGTACCCACACGTAAAAATGCACTTATATCATTGTCTTTTAAGCTCAATCCATTTAAGGCCTCAGCGTGCACATACATTTCTAATCGCTTGTAAGACCTAAAATCGCTTATTGCTGTTCTAAAAACAGCCCTTCCGTAACCATCCCTTAAATTTTTTACCGTAAGTGATAAAGATTGTTCATTTTGACGGGTATCTGTACTAAAATTATTGAAATCTATTTCACGTAGTATACCGGGCGGCAATACATAAGGAATAGGACTTCTTTTTCCATTTTCTTCAATATTGATTGTAGCGACTTCTATCGTAGAATTATCTGGACCTGCAGGTACTAAAGAAGGATCTGCGATAACGTTTATTGCTTCATTTTTAGCATTATACTGTCGCCATTCGCCTCTTACCAATTGTAATTTTGCAAAACGTAAGATGGTGGTATCCGCAAAATTGGTCATAAACATTCTTACAAATCTTATCGATTTAAAATCTTGAATACTTCCTACTTTTTGTTGGTATTGCGCCAATGGAATTCTAATTTGATACCAAGTGGCGTTTTGGGTTTGGCCATTGGCCAATTTTACCTGAGCAATCACTTTGTCGGTTACAAAGTTTTGCCCCACTAACAAATCACTAGGTCTCATAGAAACTTTATATTGGAAATATTCGTCAGATTGGGTCATGTTGTTATCTCTGTTCACATCCTCGCCATCTGGTAGCGATGTAGATGCAGAGTTTTCTAGCCCTAACTCGTCGATAGATTGCTGCGAAGTTTTAGAGTTACCTTCTGTTCCGTTATAATTTTGATACCGCTTTAAAATGCCTGCATTGGTATTGTCTAAATTTTTTCCTCTATAATAAATGTAGTCATCAGAGGATGGATCATTTTCAAAGCCCGAAGCAGCATCCGGATTAAGTTGTGCTTTAACTTGGCTAATGAGGTTGGCAAATTTTACCTTTTCATCAGCACTTGATAAACCATCTAAACCAACATCTTGTGCTTTTCTTGAATCTGGATTATTGTCAAAAGCTTGTATAACTGGTTGTAACTTGGTAACCTTACCCCAATTTGTTTCGTCAAATTTAGACTGATCACCATTGGCAGGCAAGCTATTTTCCAAAGATTTTCGCCCATCTTTTAAAATATCTTCCGAAATGTTACCTATGTTGAGGTATAAATCTCCGCCCTGCGAACCAGACTTGTAGATATAAGGGTCTAATACCCACATCTCTATATAATCAATGTTATTTGCTTCAAAATCGTTAATATCTACACGGCGCATTATTCCTCCCCAACGCGTTTTTGGATTATTTAGCAGTCCATTGTTATTAAAACCTGAAGTGTTGTAATTATAAGGACCGCGTAAAGTTGGATAATAAGCCAAATCTAACGTTGGTAGGTTTAAAGGTTGTCCAACACTAATTTCTTTAAAAGGAAAAACTTCTTTTTCTAAAATTTGACGAACATAATGGTTAGATAATTCTATTTTATTGTTGACCAAAGAGGAAGGAAGTGTTGTAGAATTTGTGGTATAAAAAATAGGGTCAATATTATAAAACGCCAATTTTGCTCTGTTATAACCATAAGATAAATTATCTACTAATCGCGATTCGGGAAACATTTGAGGCGTTCCAGAAATTTGCCAAGGAATAGCACTTTTTAAATCGACAATTGATCTTGCAGCCTCAAAATCATCCAAATAGCTAGACCCACCTGTTCCGCCTCCTGAGTTAATTGCTTTTGGATGCCCCGGAATTAGTTTAGCATACTCGCCTGCAAAAGCAATGTTAGATGGAGCTTTGGTAGATATGAAAGGTAATTTATCAATCAGTTTAGTTAAAAAACGCGATGAAGAACTGTAGTTGGCATCTAAACCAAAAATGGTATTTGAAATGGGTTCTTCGAGGTAATTTACTTTTTGGGTAAACGGCTTTTCGGTAAGGTTCATCAATGTACCCCCAAAAGTAAATTTATTGTTTACCCTATAGTCTAAACGTGTACCAAACATTGAGCGTTGCTGTAAGCCAAAAAGTTCAGTATTTTCAGTATTAATTCTTATGGGCTGTCCACCCATTAATAAGGCTTGATTGATAATTTTAACCCTTCCTCCTTGGTAATCTACGGTAAAATCTGCACCCTCTTGCAGGGGAATTGTTCCTGCAAAAACTTTTACAGAACCTGGAGTTACGTTAATAGAATTAAGGAAAAATTCAGAAGTAATTTCTGATTGGTAAGAACCTTTGATGTTGTATAAATTCTTATTCGCAAAAAGTTGCTGCGCAACAACCTTGGTCGAATCGTACAATTGGGGATAGCTATATTTATCGGCCAAAGCCTGTTCTGCAGGTAAATTAAATTTATTGGCTAAATCTTTACCAAAAGGCTCTATCAAAGGGAAAATTATTCTCCCGTATTGCGGATCTATGGTAACATATCCACTTGAGGTGTTATTTACAGCAGTGGCTAAATTTGAAGAACTACCTTGTGTGGCAGACTGTGCTGGCTGCGATTGTTGAGTTTGACTCAATTGAAATGGGTTTTTTTCTGTTTCAAAATCAAAAACCCCATCGGGCTTACGTTCTTTTTGTTGGTTGAGTTGATCTAAATTGGTTAAAGCAATGTATTGTTTGAGAGCTGTCTTTGTACCTTCTCTCATCAAAGGCATTTCTACACCCGTTTTATCATCTGTCCTAAAAATATCTAGTCTAAAATTTTGCTGACTAATTTGATAGCCCCCAATATTGTAAATGTTTTTCATCATCAAATCCCAGGTTGGCAAATTGGTTTTGATGGTTTCGTTTTTTAATAATTTGGCAAATAACATTTTGGGTGTGCTTGCATCAAAAGCTACATCTGTAGAAAACTCACCTACTTGGTATTCTATACCATTGTAAGTATATCGATAAGAAACTGCCAAAATTTCGTCGGCATTTAAAGCATTATTTAGAGAAATATATCCCAATTGTGGTTGCAAAACATATTCTTTTTCATTTAGTTTTCGAGCATAATTTAACTTTGCGAAGTTATCGGTACCACCACTGGCCTGAAAGAAAAAATTAGCGTCATTGCTATTAGAAAGTCTAGCTCCAGGTGGCAATAACGATAATAGATTATTTGAGTTTTGCGGAAAAGTAGGATTATTAAAACCAGAAGGCAGAGCCGAAGTTCCACCGGTAAGTTGTGCCGTATTATAAGGCTTGTTCTCCCCTAAATCTAAAAAACCCAATACATCTCTAGACTCTTGGGTATTGTTGGTTTTATTGGTAATCCAAACTTCAACTTTTGTAATCAAAATACCAGACAATATAGTAGGAGGATTGGATAAAGCGGTATTGTATTGATTTCTAAAATACTGCGCTAAGAAAAAGTGTTTGTTGGCTTCGTAATCGCTGGCACTTAGTCTATACTCGTTTTGCTGTGCGCCATTGTTGATTTGTATTTCTTTAGATTGTGATTTTTGTTGCGAAAAAACAGCCGAAACATCCAACTTACCAAATTGAAGTTGTGTTTTTAGTCCGAACAAAGCCTGTGTTCCGTTTATTAGCGTACTGTTTAATGGTAAACTTACATTTCCAGCTTCAATTTTTTTAATGATATCATCTTTTCCGCCAGTGTGATCGAATTTCATTTGATTTTCAAAATCAAACTGGGCTTCGGTACTGTAATTCATCTTCAGCTTCACGTTTGTACCAATGCTCCCAACTACATCCATTTGAATTCGTTGATTGAAATCGAAATTGGTTTGTTTACGTTGCCTTTCGTTAAATAGAGGATTTTCGTTTTTATTGATACGTCCTAAAAAAGTAAGTTCTGCATCTCCACGAGGCTGTATATCAATGGTGTTGCCACCAAATATTTTTTCGAAAATTCGATTATTAACCTTTACTGTTGGGATAAGGCCTGTTTTTCGCACCTCATTTACTTCAGCATTGGAAAGCAACCTCCAATTTTCTCTTTTAATTTCACTATTTACCAACCTTAAATATTGCGATATGGTTAAATATTGAGGAGGAGAATACAGGCGATCGCCTATACGTTCGGTAATAATATAGCGTCTATTTTGCGCATCATAAGTTACTTCACGCTTAATGTTATCGGGCAATTTTAAAAACGGATTTGTAAAGGTACGCAAACCCAAAAATTGTCTTTCGGATAAATTGAATGTATTTTTTACAGAATCAGTTTCGGATTTTGAAGACGTAACTTGAGCAAGGGCATAACTGCCAAACAAAATAAAAAAAGAAAAAACAAGGAGCGTAATTTTGTTTTTCAAGCTAGTTAAATATTATAAATTTTTCAAGGCAATTTTAATCATTTGCTCTACGGTTAAATCTTCTTCAGATTTATTCATGGCGTTATCAATGGCTTTTTCTGCAACTTGCTTCCCAAAGCCTAGCATTACCAATGCCGATAACGCTTCTTCGCGTGTGGTAGTGTTTTTTGGAGTGGAAATTAAAGAATCTGGCCCTTCTTTTTTTAATTTGTCCTGCAATTCAAGGATCAATCTTTGTGCAGTTTTTGCACCTATCCCTTTAATACGCTGTATCAAAACTACATCCGCACTAATTATGGCAGCTTGTATTTCGGCAGGCGTTATCGAAGAAAGCATCATTCTGCAAGTTGCAGGACCAATTCCAGAAACAGAAATCAAGTGTAAAAACAAAGTTCGTTCGCCCTCATCTGCAAAACCATATAAAGTGTGCGCATCTTCTTTAACATGCAGCCAGGTGTAAACCTTGCACCGCTCGGTATTTGCCAATGCAGAATAAGTATTTAAGGATATATTGACATGATAGCCTACGCCACCAGCTTCCACTACAATATAGGTTGGGCACTTAAACGTTAACTTTCCATCAATGTATGCAAACATATCTTACTTTTTAACTATTTTATTTAAAATACTACGTCTTCTTACAGGAGTATTTTCTTCCTCTTTCCCTTGCACATCTAGCACAGCGATGGTGATCATATTTACAATTTCGCGTACTGAACTACCCAATTGTACAATATGTACAGGTTTTTTTAAGCCCAGCAAAATTGGCCCAACAGCCTCTGCATCACCCAACTCTTGTAAAAGTTTGTAGGCAATATTGCCAGACTCTAAATTAGGAAAAATTAAAGTATTTGCAGGAGCATCCGCCAAACGACTAAAAGGAAAATTGTCTTTTAACAAGGTGTTATTAATGGCAAAATTGGCCTGTATATCACCATCAACAATTAGTTCGGGATGATTTTCGTGTAAAATTTTAACTGCCTTTCTTACTTTTTCGGGTATTATACCATCGTTAGTTCCAAAATTTGAGTAAGAAAGCAGGGCCATTCGTGGTTGGATATTGAATTTTTTAACCGATTTTGCAAGTAATAAAGTTAAATCAACTAGCTCTTCAGCAGTTGGGTCAACATTTACAGTGGTGTCTCCAAAAAAGATAGGCCCTCTTTCAGTCATCATCATATACATACCTGCTACACGACTACCTGGCTCGGTACCAATTACTTGTAATGCTGGTTTAATGGTGGTGGCGTAATTTTTTGTTAAGCCCGAAATCATTGCATCAGCCTCGCCAAACTCTACCATCGAGGCGCCAAAATAGTTTCTATCACGCATCAATTTGTTAGCTTCAAATAGCGTAATGCCACGACGTTGTCGTTTTTGAAAAAGCAAATCCGCATATTTCTTCATTCTTACAGGCTCTTTTGCGGGCTCTATAATCTCCACACCTTCAAGTTCCAAGCTATTTTCTTGAATAAGATTGTTAATGATATCTACATTACCCAACAATATTGGAATTGCGATGCCATCATCTTTTACAATTTGTGCTGCTTTTAATATTTTATAGTTGTCGGCTTCTGCAAAAACAACACGTTTTGGTGCAGATTTAGCTTTATTTGTAATGGCTCTCATGATAGAATCATCCATACCCAAACGACGTTTCAATTCTTCAGAATAAGCATCCCAATCGGTTATGACTTTACGTGCAACGCCAGATGCTATCGCTGCTTTTGCAACCGCCATAGAAACGTTAGTCATTAACCTAAAATCCATAGGTTTTGGGATGATATAATCTTTACCAAATTTTATATTTTTTTGGTTGTAAGCCATGTTTACAGCTTCTGGAACAGATTTTTTGGCTAATTCGGCAATTGCACGAACCGCAGCGATCTTCATTTCCTCGTTGATACAAGTAGCCCTAACATCTAAAGCACCCCTAAAAATATAAGGAAAACCCAAAACATTATTAACTTGATTTGGATAATCAGATCTGCCTGTTGCCATAATCAAATCCTTACGAGAGCTTACCGCTAAATCGTAAGCAATTTCTGGATCGGGATTGGCCATTGCAAAAACGATTGGATTTTTGGCCATCGATTTCAGCATTTCAGCTGTTACACAATCAGCAGAAGAAAGCCCAATAAAAACATCGGCATCTTTCAAAGCTTCGGCTAAGGTGTTTAAGCTTCTTTTGGTTGAAAATTCTTTTTTAATGATATCTAAATTATCTCTATCACTACGTATAACGCCCGATCTGTCGCACATTACAATGTTTTCTAGTTTAGCGCCCAGCGAAACATACAAACGAGAACACGAAATAGCGGCTGCTCCAGCACCATTGACTACAATTTTAATCTTGTCTATTTTTTTCTTTTGTAATTCGCAGGCGTTTAACAATGCAGCGGCACTAATAATTGCTGTACCATGTTGGTCATCGTGCATTACCGGAATTTTCATTTCCTCCTTTAGTCTACGCTCTATTTCAAAACACTCTGGCGCTTTGATATCTTCTAAATTTACTCCGCCAAAAGTTGGTTCTAAAGCTTTTACGATATTGACAAACTCGTCGACATTTTTGGTATCTAATTCCAAATCAAAAACATCGATATCTGCAAAAATTTTAAACAAAAGCCCTTTCCCCTCCATTACAGGTTTTCCTGCCTCTGGCCCAATATCTCCTAAACCTAAAACAGCTGTACCATTACTAATTACAGCAACTAAATTACCCTTAGCCGTATATTTATAGACATCTTCTTTATTTTCAGCAATTTTTAAACAAGGCTCTGCTACTCCAGGCGAATACGCCAACGTTAAATCTCTTTGAGAAGAATAAGGCTTAGTAGGCACAACCTGAATTTTACCTGGTCTTCCTTGTGAATGGTAGTCTAAAGCGTCTTGTTTTCTATTCGTTTTGCTCATAAAATACTTTTTTGATGGACACAAAGTTACAATTATTTTAGGAGTATAATAGTTGTTTTTTATCTATCTCAGATTAGGAAAGCAATAGACAAAACCTCAATAATCTAGCCCTACTATTGTCTATTGCATCGCAAATTAGAGCTTCCTGAAATGCTAGGTTTTCACAAAATGGAATGCTCTAAGACACAACAGCTTCATCATGCCGAAATAAACAAAACTATGTTAGATTTTAGAAACTAAACTTTACTAAATATTTACCATTCCCTGCTGGTTTGCATGCAATGCCTGCTCCTATTTTTGAGGCGCAAAATTTGTCTGCTTAGCTTCGGAAACAAAAAACACCTCAATAAAAGCGTTGAGGTGTTCATTTTTTTGATCAGTTTAAATAATACGCAAGTATATGTTGAACTCTGCGTTATTTTTGCGTAAGCTTTCCTTGTATCTCTGCTATGCAGCTATATTTTTTAAAAACTTAAAATTAAAGGTGATAGAGTGTAAAAACCTAGACAGGCTTGTTGTCGTTGTTTGAGTCTATTCCGTCTTTTCCATCTTTAAATTCTTTAATTCCTTTGCCTAAACCTCTCATTAATTCTGGAATTTTTTTACCTCCAAATAATAATAAAGCAAGAACAACGATTAAAACTACTTCCATTCCGCCTAAGCCGGATATCAACATGGTTGGTTGTGTCATGATATATATTTTTAATTTCTATTTAAGTTGTTGCTGAAGATGCTGGTTTTTGTGCAGCGTCTTCGTCTGTTTTTGTGGAGAGTTCATCGTCAATAGGATGATGGCGATAGGCATGATTCTCTTCGTGATTCATTTCTTCTTCTCCTGTTGCGGCATTTATATTGCGATGAATTTCTCTCTTTACTCCTTCAGAGGCGTCTTTAAATTCTCTAATCCCCTTCCCTAAACCTCTTGCCAATTCGGGTAATTTTTTACCTCCAAACAACAAAAGCACAGCCAGCATGATGAGCATGATCTCTCCCCCACCCATGTTTAAAAACTCTAATATTATGCCCTGATTCATCTTTCAATCAATTAATATACAAATATAAACAATAATATCGCTAAATATTAGCGTGCTACCCAACTTTCTGGATTTTGAGCTATGCTTCCTTTGTGTATTTGGAAACCCACC
>CANHHZ010000033.1 GCA_947460275.1 Sphingobacteriaceae bacterium
GTTTCACTAGGCTATGATTATGCGTTTGATGGATTGGGAACTAGGTTGAAATTCACCTCCGAAGCTTATTTCAAATACGCTGATCATATGATTCCTTATGTAGTAGATAATGTTAGGATCAAATATTTAGCGACAGAAGCAGCTAAGGCTCGTACTTATGGAGCAGATTTTAGTGTTGGTGGCGAGTTTGTAAAAGACCTGGTTTCTTATTTTAGGTTGTCGCTCATGAAAGCAGAGCAAGATATTTTAGGCGATTTTTACTTTAAAAAACAACCCAATGGTCAAAATGTAAAAATCTTTCCAGGCTATTTAAAACGACCAACAGACCAAAGGATTAATTTCTCCATCTTTTTTCAAGATAGACTATTGAACAGCCCAACGTATAAAACACACTTAAATCTTTTATACGGTTCTAGATTGCCAACAGGCGCACCATTGAGCGAACATTACAGCGACGAATTTAGAATCCCTGCATACAAAAGGGTAGATATTGGATTTTCTAAAGATTTTTTAGACGATAATTCGGTGAGAAAATCACCTTTCTTAACTAAATATTTTAGTGCCTTCGTTGCTCATTTTGAAGTATTTAATTTGCTTAATATCAATAATACCGCATCTTATTTGTGGTTAAAAGATGTTGACAATATTCAATACGCCATCCCCAACTATTTAACGGGTAGACAATTCAATCTTAAATTGATTTTAAGGTTCAAAAACCATTAAAATCAGCTTTTAAACTCTTATATTTACCTTCCTAAACAACAACATAAAATGAGACATAATTTTGGTGCTGGCCCCTGTATTTTACCTCAAGAAGTATTTAAGCAAGCCTCTAGCGCAGTTTTAGATTTTAAGGATGGATTATCAATTTTAGAAATTTCTCACCGTTCGCCAGAATTTGAAGAGGTAATTGCTGAAACCGTTAAGTTGGTTAAAGAACTTTTAAATGTGCCTCAAGGCTATTCTGTTTTGCTACTGCAAGGTGGCGCAAGTTTGCAATTTGCTATGGTTCCTATGAATTTACTGCCACAAGGACAAACTGCTGCTTATTTGGAAACTGGAGTTTGGGCAAATAAAGCCATCAAAGAAGTTAAAAACTTTGGTTCAGCAAATGTTGTAGCTTCTGCCAAGGAAGCCAATTTTACTTTCATCCCAAAAGATTACGAAATCCCAGCTGATAGTGCTTATTTTCATTTTACCTCAAACAATACCATTTATGGCACCGAAATGTTTACCCTCCCGGTAACCAAAGTACCTGTGGTTTGTGACATGTCTTCTGATATCATGAGTCGTGAAATTGAGGTGTCCAACTATGATTTAATTTATGCTGGTGCACAAAAAAATATCGGCCCTGCCGGATTAACCCTTGTCATCGTTAAAGACGAAATTTTAGGTAAAACTGGGCGCTCTATTCCTTCAATGCTTGATTATAAAGTGCATATCGATGGCGGTTCTATGTACAACACCCCACCCGTATTTTCTATTTATGTAGCTATGCTCAACTTGCGCTGGTTAAAATCGAAAGGTGGCGTAGCCGAAATTGAAAAAGAAAACAAAGCCAAGGCGCATGCCTTGTACACTGAAATTGACAGAAATACTTTGTTTAAAGGCACTTGTGCTGTGGAAGACCGCTCCAGAATGAACGTGTGTTTTGTAATGGAAAATCCTGAGTTGGAAAAACCATTTGCAAAATTTGCCGACGATAATGGTTTTGAAGGACTGAATGGACATAGAAGTGTTGGCGGGTTTAGAGCATCTATTTACAATGCCTTACCCATTACAAGTGTTCACGCCCTGATTGATTTAATGCAAACATTTGAAGAAAAATATAAATAATTATGATCAAGATACTCGCCAACGACGGCATTGACCCTGTTGGGAAAAAATTATTAGAAGAAGCAGGTTTTCTTGTAGACACCCAAACAGTTCCTCAAGATCAGCTGGCCAATGCTTTGCTTAATTACGATGCAATTACTGTGCGCAGTGCGACTAAAGTCAGAAAAGAATTAATTGATGCTTGTCCAAACCTCAAATTAATTGGTAGGGGTGGTGTAGGTATGGATAACATTGATGTAGCATACGCACAGCATAAAGGTATTGCTGTAGTCAATACACCTGCCGCTTCTTCTTTATCTGTAGCAGAGCTGGTTTTTTCTCACCTGTTTTCTTGTGTTCGTTTTTTGCACAATGCCAATCGTCAAATGCCTGTTGATGGGGATACTAAATTCAACGATTTGAAAAAAGCCTATGCCAAAGGGATAGAATTACGTGGCAAAACAATGGGTATTATTGGTTTTGGAAGAATAGGAAGAGAAACTGCTGCCGTAGCATTGGGCTTGGGCATGAAAGTATTGGCTTATGATTTGCATGCCTTTGAGGGTAATATTACACTTCATCTTCAAGGAGATATTAAAGTGGATGTACCTTTAAAAACAGTTTCATTTGATGAGGTCATCAAAAATAGCGATTTTATTTCCCTACATACCCCATTTGCCGAAAAACCAATTTTAGCTGAGAATGAATTTGCAGCCATGAAAAAGGGGGTAGGCATTGTAAACTGTTCTAGGGGAGGTACTATAGACGAGCAAGCCTTAGTTTCGGCATTAGACACAGGACAAGTTGCTTTTGCAGGTTTAGACGTTTTTGATCATGAGCCAACGCCATCAACATCGATTTTAAGTCACCCAAAAATATCAATGACACCTCATATTGGTGCTTCTACAAACGAAGCGCAAGAAAGGGTGGGTACAGAACTTGCCAATCTCATTATCGCTCACTTTAAGGCAAGTTAAGAGTGATTTTATTTTAAGGAGTTGGTTAACGCCCAATACCTAAAACCTAAAATTGCTTTTTGGATGTTGGTCAGTTTCATGGGGTCATTCTTGTAGTAACTCGGTAAAACCATTTTGTTAAATCTTACCAAAAGCTTAAAGAGTTGTTTTTTCATGTTTTTTAAGTTTCAAGCAAACTCCAGGCCTCAGCTTTGTGTTTAAAATTAGGTTTTACTTTTGCCCAGGTGGTTTTAAATAAAGCAGAGTTTCTGTAATTTTCTAAATGTTTAGCCGTTTTCCATCTGCTAATGGTGAAAAATAAGTCGGGCTCCGTTTCTTCATGCAATAATTGCACGCTATCGCATCCTTCAAAGTTTGCTATCAACGGCATAACTTCATCAAACAACAGTTTAAACTGACTTGTATAAGCCGAATTGAAATGCATTTTTACGATACGGACTAACATGTTTTTTAGGGATGAAATTCTATACGTACAATATCGCCCAGATGTAAGCCCAACAACCCGCTCGCCTTACCTTTGTTGATGGCAATTTCTAAATGGTTACTAATGCCAAATAAACACAGCTTTTCTCCCTCAGGAACTTCGTTGTAATGCCAACTCATTTGTGTAATGGTTTCACTCTTTTTAAAGTATAAGGTAAAATCGCGGTTGCGCTGTATTTTGGTAAATAAATCTTTGGTAATGTTTGTAATTACATTGCTAAAAGTGTCAATATAAATTACACTTCCTCTAATAATATCACGTTCTATAACCGGACTTAGCAACATTTTTTCTTCTAATGCTGAAGTAGGGAGACCAATATCAGTAAGTTTTCCTCCCTTAGCTAAATGTGTAGCAGCTTTCACAAAAATATCAGCCAAAGGAAAATGTAGATATTTTAAGTCTTGAATAACATTTAATTCGACCATTTCTGTTGGCGCTTCATCAAGTAACAAAGAAAAAATACCATTATCGGCACCTACAAAGTAATGATCTTTATAGCTTATCGCAATGTATTTGGTATTTTCATTGTATACAGAATCTATGCCTATCAAATGCACTGTTTTTTTAGGAAAGTATGGATAGGCATTTTTTAAAACAAATGCAGCATAGGAAATGTTGAATGACGGAATTTCATGGCTAATGTCAACAATATTTGCAGTAGGCAAATTGCTTAAGATACTGCCCTTTAATGCAGCTTGATAAAAATCTTTTGAGCCTAAGTCTGTCGTTAATGTTATTATTGCCATTAAAAATTCAATATTAATGCTTATTCTTGCGTACAAGCAAACGGATTACAAATATTCAATTTTTAAATCAAAATATACACTTTAAATTCACACAATATTTTGAACGAACTTAAGCTAACCTTAGAGACAATAGATCAAGCCCAATTTTGGGGTGCAAACAATGATCATTACGAAATTATTAAAAATGCTTTTCCAAAATTAAAAATCGTTGCCAGAGGAAACCAAGTTAAGGTTTTGGGCGATGAAGCGGAGCTAAATCTTTTTCAACAACAATTTGATAAACTTATTAGTCATTTGGATACCTACCGAAGCCTGAGCATAAGAGATGTAGAAAACATAATTGGTGCTAAAAAAGTAGTTCAAACGGAGGAGCTTGCCACTAATCAGCAGGGTTCCGGCGAAGTAATTGTTTTTGGTAACCACGGTTTGATGATCAAGGCACGAACTGCCAACCAGCGAAAGATGGTGTCGAGTATCGAAAAAAACGATGTATTGTTTGCGATCGGCCCTGCCGGAACTGGTAAAACCTACACCGCGGTAGCGCTTGCTGTGCGGGCACTAAAAAACAAAGAAATTAAACGCATTATCTTAACCCGACCTGCAGTTGAAGCAGGAGAAAGTTTGGGTTTTTTGCCAGGCGATTTGAAAGAAAAAGTCGATCCCTATTTACGTCCGCTGTATGATGCTTTGGACGACATGATACCGCCAGAAAAACTCAAATTATATTTAGAAAACAGAACCATTGAGGTGGCTCCTTTGGCATTTATGCGAGGCCGAACTTTAGACAATTGCTTTGTAATCTTAGATGAGGCACAAAACTCAACCGATTTGCAATTGAAAATGTTCTTGACTAGAATGGGTCCAACTGCCAAATTTATTGTAACCGGTGATGTTACTCAAATTGATTTACCCAAAAAATCTCAATCAGGTTTACACAATGGTCTTCGTATTTTAGAAGATATCAAAGGGATTGATGTTATTTATTTAACTGGTGAAGATGTGGTGAGGCATAAATTGGTTAAACAAATTCTTAAAGCCTATGGCGATATACAATAATTAAGCAAAAATTTTGCATTACTGATTTTAGTTTTTGCAGTTTTTTTGTTTTAAAGTTGTATTTTTATGTCCTAATGAAAGCAATCAAAGAAACCCATTTCCTTTTTCCAAATCAAACTAATTTTTACAAAGGTAAAGTACGTGATGTATATACCATCAACAATGAGTTGATGGTGATGGTAGTCAGCGACAGAATTTCGGCCTTTGACGTAGTTTTGCCTGAGGCTATTCCTTTTAAAGGTCAGGTTTTAAATCAAATAGCAGCCAAGTTTTTATCAGCAACAAAAGATATTGTACCCAATTGGGTTTTAGCTACGCCTGATGAAATGGTAACGATTGGTAAAATTTGCGAACCATTTAAAGTAGAAATGGTCATTAGAGGCTATTTGGCCGGTCACGCTTGGCGTGAATACAGCGCTGGCAAAAGAACTGTTTGCGGTGTGGCTTTGCCTGATGGTTTAACCGAAAATGATCAATTGCCACAACCTATCATTACCCCAACTACAAAAGCGGCTGTAGGCCATGACGAAGATATTTCTAAAGAAGATATCTTAGCCAAAGGAATAGTTTCGCAGAGCGATTACGAACAACTCGAAGCTTATACCCATGCTTTATACCAACGCGGTACAGCCATGGCTGCAGAGCGTGGATTGATATTGGTAGATACTAAATATGAATTTGGTAAAGTTGACGGTACTATTTATTTGATCGATGAAATTCATACACCAGATTCTTCACGGTACTTTTATGCCCAGGGCTATCAAGAAAGGCAAGAAGCCAAACAACCACAAAAACAACTTTCTAAAGAGTTTGTAAGAAAATGGTTAATAGAAAATGACTTTCAAGGTAAGGAAGGGCAAATGATACCCACCATGACCCACGAAATTGTAACCTCTATTTCAGAGCGTTATATCGAATTGTATGAACAAATTACTGGCGAAAAATTTATAAAAAATCCCTCAGAAAATATTTTTGACAGGATAGAAAAAAATGTCAATAGTACCTTATTGAACTTGAATACGAAGTAAATATATAAATCAAAAACAATTCCCATGAAATTTTCTACAGATAAACATGAAAAATATGTTGTTATAAAATTGGACGAACCCACGTTTACAAATGACATCACCCCTGCTTTAAAATCAGAATTTATTTTGTTCAATGCAGAAGGTTTCCGCAATATTGTAGTCGATTTATCGGCTGTTGAAGGCTGCAGAGACTCTCAGGATTTGAGTTGTTTGCTTGTTGGAGATAGACTTTGCAAAAGTGCTGGAGGTATTTTTGTGGTTGTTGGGGTTAACAATAGCATTGCAAATATTGTGAAAATGTCAAATCTTCACCAGTCAGTTACTTTTGTAAACAAGCTAGATGAAGCAACAGATTTAATCTTTATGGAAGAAATAGAGAAAGAATTGCGTGGCGGTGTAGATAAAGGATAGGTTTAATGAAATTTGAAGTTACCATTTTAGGCTGTAGCTCTGCAACTCCTGTCTTCAATAGAAATCCAACTGCCCAGCTTTTAAATTGCAACGAGAAACCTTACCTCATTGATTGTGGCGAGGGAACACAGCAACAATTGATAAAGTTTAACTTAAAAGCTGCAAAAATAGACCACATTTTTATCAGTCATTTGCATGGCGATCATTATTTCGGACTTATTGGTTTGTTATCTAGTTTGCACCTCAATGGTAGAATTAAGCCAATTCATATTTATGGACCCGAACCCATTAAAGAGATACTGGAAATGCAGTTTAAGTATTCTGATACCACTTTAAAATATGAGTTAATTTATCATTTTACCGATTGTAACGCCTCTAAAATAATTTTGGAGAACAATGATTTGGTCGTCGAAACTATTGTGTTAAACCACCGTATTCCATGTACGGGATTTAAATTTACCGAAAAAAAGCGCCTCAGAAAATTGTTGAATAGCAAATTGGAAGAAGATCAAATACCTGTCGAATATTTCCCGCTGTTGAAAAGGGGAGTAGATTTAACTTTGCCTAATGGAAATGTGTTGCTAAACGCTGATTATACCACTGATTCGGCTGTTCCTAAATCCTATGCTTATTGTTCGGATACTTTGTATGATGAACGTTATTTCGATAAAATAAAAAATTGCGATACGCTATACCACGAGGCCACTTTTTTGCATGATATGTTAGATAGAGCAAACGAAACGCATCATACAACGGCTCTACAAGCTGCTCAAATAGCCTCTCAAGTAGGCGCCAAAAAGCTAATCATTGGCCACTATTCGTCTCGTTATAAAACGCTTATCGAATTGTTAGAAGAGGCCAAAACTGTATTCGAGAACACACAATTAGCCATAGAAGGCAATACCTATCAAATCTAGCTTTTCACAAAATGCTTCAGTTTTAGTTGTCGGTTTTGCTGCCGCCACCAAATACAGAGAAATGTACGTAACGTTTAGGATTTGCTTTTAGATCTATCATTAGCGCATCTAAATTCTTAGAAGCATTGTTAAGGTTTTTGTACATTTCTTCATCGTTAAGCAATTTGCCTAATGAGCCTTTACCTGCTTTTAAATTGCTTACCATTCCTTGTAAATCAGCCATCGCTTTGTTGGCATTGTCTATGGTTTCTTTAAAATTTAAGGCAGCCATTTTATCTGTCACAGTATTAAGATTGTTCATGATGGCATCGATCTTTGTACTGTTATTTTTGAAATTAACACTTATGGCTTCCACGTTGCTTAAAATATTTGAAAGCTTCGAACTTTCGGAGCCCACCAAATTGTCTACTTTTTTAGAGGTAGATTCGAGTGAGGCTAAAGTGGAAGAAATGCTGGTAAAGCTTTTTTCTACATTTTTTTGAAAATTAGGATTTAAAATAGCGTTTACACTTGTTAAGATAGAATCCATTTTACCAATAATCAATTCCGCCTTTTTTTGTACGGGTTGTACCGATTCCATAATTCCTTTTTCTACGTTTGAGTTTAAAATGAAACCCTCTTCGGCATATTCTGTACTGTTACCCAACACCATTACAATGGCTTTTCCACCTAATAAATCGGTACTTTCAAGTCTGGCGATTGTATTTTTTGGGATTTTATATTCTTTTTTAATTTTTAAGGTGGCAATAATGCTTCCGTCTGGCTTTAATTCTAAATTATCAACCCTTCCAATTTGAAAGCCATTGATTAAAACAGGCTTAGATACAGCCAATCCATCTACTTGTGTATATTTTGCATATAAAACCGTTTCGCGAGAAAAAATAGCATTTCCCTTTAAAAAGTTATAGCCTATAATTAATAAGGTGATGGAAAGAGCAGCCAATATGCCTACTCTAGTTTCGTTTTTTATTTTCACGTAGCTTGTTTATTTAGTATTCTATTTCTTTTTTATATTGTTTAATTGCATTTACAATTGCATTCACAATTTCTTCTTGTCCGCTTTCAGAATTGATGTAATCTTCTTCTGCAGGATTAGAGATAAATCCAATTTCTGTTAACACAGATGGCATGGCACAACGTTGTAAAATTAAAATTCCTTGTTCTTTAACACCCCTGTTTACTCTTTTGTTTACCTCGGTATAGTTTTTTTGTATCAGCTTTGCTAAAGCCAAACTTTTAGTTCTGTAAAGCGACTTGTACAAAGATAACATAATTAATTCTTCTGGGTCGGTAGGGTCGTAAGTCCCCTTTTTTTTGTAATTTTTATCTTTTAAAATCTCCTCGTTTTCCTTTAATCCAGCATCCATTTCATTAATTCTGCGGTAGGCACCTACAAAAGTTTCGGTCCCTCTGGTGCTATTATCGCCCTTTTTCATCGAATTACAGTGAATAGAAATAAATAAGTCTGCTTTTACTTCGTTAGCAATGTCAGCTCTTCGGTACCAATCTACGTCGACATCTGTTTTTCTGGTTTGAACTACTTTGATGTTGGGTAATTCGCTTTCAATTTCTTTACCGAGTTTAAGTGCAACTTGTAGGGCAACGTTTTTTTCGAGCGAATATTTACCAGCAGCACCCGATCTAAATCCACCGTGGCCGGCATCTATAACAATGGTTTTTATTTTATATCCTTGGGCTTCACAAAGTTGAGTTGTGAAGCAAAAGAATAGGTAAAAAATGGTGTAAAGTATATTTTTAGAGCTCATTAAAACATGGTTTGCTACAAATTTATAATAAATTATCTATAACTAAATTTCTACGCTTGTTTTATATGCTTCAATGGCTTTGAGTAGGCATTTGGTAATTTCTTGCTGTCCGTCTTCCGAATTGATATAGTCTTCTTCTTCTGGATTGCTTATAAAGCCTATTTCTGTTAGTATTGCAGGCATTCCCGCCCGGGCCAATACTGCTAAACTTTTTTCTTGTACACCACGATTGATACGACCAACGGCTACATATTCATCTTGAACATATTTGGCCAGTTTTAAACTTTGTGTTCTAAAAGTGTTTTTCATCAACGATAAAATTATGGCACTTTCAGGATCATCCGGATTAAATCCATCATAATTTTCTTTGTAGTTATCCTCTAAAAATATAGAAGCATTTTCTCTTTTAATGGCGTCATCTTGCTCATTTACTCTTCCACTTCCCGAAACAAAGGTTTCTACACCTCTGGTAGAAGTGCTTTTTGCATACCTAGTTTTGTAAACCGGTACTTTCTTGCCTTTTTTATTTCTCGTGTACCCGCTAATGTATCTTGTGGCGCGTACCGGCATATCATTACAATGGATAGAGATAAATAAATCGGCTTTTGCCTTGTTGGCTATGCCAATACGTTCGTACAATGGAACAAAAGTGTCATCATTTCTCGTGAGGATAACTTGAACATCCTTTAAACTGTCCTCGATTAATTTAGCTAACCTGATGGCTGTTTTTAAGGCTACATCTTTTTCAGTAGAATATTGGCCCCTTGTACTGCCATCTTTTCCACCATGACCTGCATCAATCACAATTGTTTTTATTTTATATTCTTGTGCAAATGCTTGATTATCAATGTTTAATGACAGTACAATGCAAATAATTGTTGTCAAAATTAGATTTGACCTGAGCAATGGTATATTTTTCATTAATTTTGAACGTTTTCGAATAAAGATTATTACAAAAATAACATTCAATACACGAATTTGAAACTTTTAAAGGCCATCATTTTTACAATTTCTACGATGTTGTTAACATTGATGGTTAATAATGCTTTTTCTAGCGAGGCTCTTGTGTTTCAAAAACCTGTACAACAGACAGATACAACTAAAAAAAGTACAATCACCAAAAAAATGACTAAGGGTGGGCTCAACGACAAAATTGAACGTTATGCCAAAGACTCTACCAAAATTGACCGAAAAAATGGAATCATGGAGTTGTTTGGCGAAGCTCGCATCCTCTATGAAGATTTTGAGTTAGATGCTGCCTACATCAGGTATGATACCAAAACCAATACGATTTTTGCGAGAGGAATAACCAACGATAAAGGTAAATATACTGGTCGGCCTATCTTTAAAATGGGGAAAGATGGTTCTTCAATAGCCGATTCGCTAAGCTACAATACCCAAACGCACCAAGGCGTGGTTAGCGGTGTTTTTACCGAGCAGGAGGGTGGATTTTTTTCTGGTGGAAAAACAAAAGTGCAACCCGATAACGAATTTCACGTTTCAGGGACTACTTATAGCACTTGTAATTTGCCACATCCACATTTTGGCATTAAAATAACTAAAGGTATTGCTACCGAAAATCAAATTATTACTGGTCCCGTTTATTTAATGTTCGAGGATATACCTATGCCCATAGGTTTGCCTTTTGCTTTTTTTCCTAAACCCAATAAAAAATCATCAGGTATCATTTTGCCAACTCCAGGCGAAGATGCAACGCGTGGTTTTTCGTTAACCAATGGTGGCTATTATTTAGCCTTAAACGATTATTGGGACGCCAGGTTCACAGGAAATATTTTCACCAATGGGTCGTACGATTTAAATTTAGCCACAAACTACATCAAACGCTACAAATACAACGGCAATTTTAGTTTAGCCTACTCGAGTACGCGAAACGGATTAGAAGGCACGCCAGAGTACACCCCACAAAAGAACTTTCATATTTCGTGGATGCATAGCCAAAACGCCAACGCCCGTCCAGGAACAACTTTTAGTGCGTCGGTAAATGCAGGTACAAGTACTTATTTCTCTACTACTGCCGCAAATGCCACTTACGATATCAACCAAATTGCACAAAATACCTTGAGTTCGAGTATATCTTATGGAAAAGTTTTTGGTAATGGTTTGTTTAATTTTACCTCTGCCTTAACACACTCTCAAGAAACACAAGCTAAAACGATTACACTTACCTTACCAACGGTAAGTTTAAACATGTCTACCATAAGTCCTTTTAGCTCAAAAGATAAAGTTGGCGTGCAAAAATGGTACGAAAAGCTTACTATAGGCTACAGTTTACAAGCCAGCAATACAGTAAGTACAAAAGAAAGTTTATTGTTCCAAAAAGATGGTTTTAAGCGTTTTAGAAATGGTTTTCAGCATAGCATTCCTGTAAGCTTACCCTTTACCTTGTTAAAGTATTTTAATTTTAATGCAAGCACTAACTTTAACGAGCGCTGGTACTTGCAAACCATTAATAAGCGTTACATAAAGTTGCCCACACGCGATAGTGTTGCCATAGACACTGTAAATGGGTTTAAAAGAGCAGGGGAGTATTTTTTGAGCATGGGCATGTCTACCAAAATTTACGGTAAAAAAGAGTTTAAAAGCTTAGGTAACATTAAGGCCATGAGACATGTCATGACCCCGAGTTTTAGCTTTTCTTATCGTCCGGATTTTGGTAGCGATAGTTACGGTTACTACCAAAAACAAACCTATTACACCAATGCAAAACCTGGGTTGAGTGTGCCCATTGCCAACGATGGATCCCAATACTTAAAAGATTACAAAGGTAATCCTTTAAAATATTCGGTTTTTGAACAGGGGATTTTTGGTGGACCATCTGCTGGCCGACAAGCCAGTTTAGGTTTTTCTGTAGACAATAACGTAGAACTGAAGGTGCTTTCCAAAAAAGACACTACGGGTACAGGCGAAAAGAAAATACCCATCATCCAAGGATTAACATTTTCTTCGTCGTATAACTTTGTGGCCGACAGTTTAAAATTAGCCCCAATTACCTTCAGCGGTCGCTCACAATTTACTGATAAACTTGGGTTTAACTTTAGCGGTGGTTTTACCCCTTATTTGGTTCAAAATGTAAGTCAAACAACTGTGCCAAGCTACCAAATGGTTAATAAGTATTTGTGGAATGAAGGCAAATTTCTAAGGCTAACCAATTTCACATTTTCTTTTGATTACAGTTTAAATCCTGAAGCTTTAAAAAACAGAAACAAAAACATGGATGCGGTTAATAAGCAAAATCCAAACAACGGGCGCAGCCCCGAACAAATTGAGCAATTGGCGGCATTAAGTAGAGATCCCAATGCCTTTGTCGATTTTAACATCCCTTGGAATATTGCGCTTTCTTATTCTTTTAATTACAACAATACCTTGGGCTTGCCCAATACAAAAAATATAAGCAACACTTTAAACTTTAATGGCGATTTTAACCTAACCCCAAAATGGAAAATCCAGTTCAACTCTGGATATGATTTTAAAGCCAAAAACATAGCCTACACTTCGTTTGCTATTTACAGAGACTTACACTGTTGGGACATGAGTGCGAGTTGGATACCTTTTGGCGCCTACCAAAGTTATTCAATTGATATAAAGGTTAAAGCATCCGTTTTACAAGATCTAAAATTAAGCAAACGCAAAGGTTTTTATACCAGATACTAACAAAAATATATGCTAGCGGAAATCATCACCATCGGAGACGAAATACTTATTGGACAGATTGTAGATACCAATTCTGCCTGGATGGCCAAAGAACTCAATAAAATAGGAATTAGCGTAAAACAAATTTCTTCAGTTTCTGACAACGCCGAACATATTGTAATGGCCCTCGATGAGGCCAAAACACGAGCAAAGATAATCCTAATTACCGGTGGGTTAGGGCCAACCAAAGACGACATCACCAAACATACTTTAGCTAAATACTTTAACATGCCTTTAAGGCGAGATGAAGCTACTTTAGCACATATCGAAGCTATTTTTGTCCGATTAGATAGGCCAATGATTGATTTGAATAGACAACAAGCTGACGTGCCTGATGGTTGTACCGTACTCAAAAATGAAAATGGAACTGCGCCTTGTATGTGGTTTGAGGTAGATGGAACAGTTGTAGTATCCATGCCTGGTGTTCCTTTCGAAATGATGTATTTGATGGAAGAAGAAGTTTTGCCAAGACTTAAAAAAGCATTTGAGCTCCCCTTTATTGTTCACAAAACGATTTTAACGGTTGGCCAGGGCGAA
>CANHHZ010000034.1 GCA_947460275.1 Sphingobacteriaceae bacterium
AATTCTTGATGAAAAAACTTAGCTAACTCCAGGGTCAATGGCTTCTTTTTGTTGAGTAAAGAAGAAACATATCCTTTACTACCCATTTTGCCAACAAGGTCTTTATTCTTCAATCCTAACTCATTCATTTTAACTTTAATGGCATCAATAGGATCTGGAAGTGGAATGGGATAGTTAGCATCTTCATATTGTTTAATTAATAAAAGTGCTACTTGTAGCTTTTCCCCTTGCGGGGTATTTGATTTAACCTTATGCTCAAACTGAACATCTACCCAATTAAGGTATTGCTCATACTGCTTTTTAGTTTTAATTATTTTTAATTCCATATGCTTACTTTTTATATTGTATTGTTGTTAGATCAATTTTATCATATTCGATATGTGTTCCAAACCATTTGATCTGTATCGCTTTGAACTCAAACACAATCCTTACAACTAGTCTATATTTATTACCCATTATATTAAATACAACTCTATCATCACTCACTAAACTTACATTTCCATATACCTTTTTAAGCTCATTAAAACTTTTAAATTCCGATATAACTAATTCATGATACCATTCAAATAAAGCAATCCTTGCCATAGGATATTTCTTGGCATATTCAAGTAGCGTTCTTCTGGTGATAATATTAAACACACAGTAAAGGTAAATAGTTTACTAATAGAAAACTTTCTAAGTTCATTATTTTTTGAAAAAGCTGCAATTTTGGTGCGAAAAAGGGGACAGCACTGGACAAGCCATCAGAAATAATGGCTTTCTTTTTGTCTATCAGTGGGTTAGGATAGTTGCATCTTTTCTTATTATGAAAAGGGCAATTAGCAAATTTGGAACCCAACAAATCCAAGCTAAATAGGGGTAAAATATTTCAAATGGGATACCACTTCCAAAACCAATACCAAGTCCAATCCTTAAAGTAACAGCAGCAAACGTCAGTGCGAAGTTTATAACCATCCAATGATAGTGAGCAACAATCATTTTCCGTATAATAGATGAATATGCTTTATACCCTGTAAAAATCCATAAAACAGCCAATAGTGCAAACCCTAAATGTGAAATAGTGCCTCCGAAAGAAAACTGAGCCATATATAAACCTGAAATACCGCCTATCAAAATACAGAGCAAATAGACTTTACCTATCAACCTGTGTAAATGAGTTTTAGTCGTTCTAAATTTTTCATTGAACTGAAATGGTCCCAATAATAATGCAATTAAAGATGGAAAGATATGAAAGTATATTCCAATAGGGTGTAACTTAAAATTTGCTTTCATAATTGGGTGAACTGCAACACCAAGTTCAAGAAAAGTATAAACAGAAAATGCATATAGACTAATAAAAACAGATCCAACTATAATTAAGGACTTATATATTTTATGCATATTCTTTTTTGACAAAACTATTATAAATAATATAAAATACTATTGACTTAAGTTAAGATTTTTTCTTCCCCTAATTCTACTTAAACTTTCAGGGCTTATACCTAAAAGATTAGCCAAATAACGCTGTGGTACTTCTTGAAATAAATCAGGTCTTTGAATAATAAATTTTTCTACTCTTTCCACGGGCTTATCGGATAATAAAGTCATTGCCATATCAATTGCGCGAAGCGCCACTTGTTCCGCCATCATACGACCCAAGGATTCAATATTTTTATAGTTGTTATAAAGCTCCAATAATTCCTTTTTTTTAATGATAAACAATTCTACATTTTTCAAAATTTGAAAATTATAGTTTGAAGGAGTACTTTGTGTGAAACTTTTAAAGTCTGTAATGAAAGCGTTTTTTAATGTTATATCACAGGTAATTTCTTTGCCATCCTTTAGATGATAGTGTCTTATAACTCCTGAATTTACAAATGCAATAAAATCACACACCTTGCCTTCTTTTAAAAGGAATCCGTTTCGTTTGATTGTAATATGTTTAAAATTTAACTCTATTGCCTCCTTGTCTATAGTAGAAAGTGGAATAAAACTTGAACAATAACTGATTAGATTTTCATACATATTTTCAAATTTACAATTATCGAGTGAAGGCCATTACTTCGACTTCCTGCAATTCGACACAAAGTTTAAGATTTTTCGTTTTTGGGAAAGAAATATCACCTTCTGTCAAGTTGAAGTTAACTAATGAAAAAACTTCTTGTTTTTTTTTAATTTTAGGCAATGAATTCAAACTCTCAAAAATTGAAGCCAGTTGCTAAAGTTGAGTCTGTCACCATTGGTTATAATGGCAGTAAGGTTAAAGCAAAAAAACTAACAGTCTATTCTGAGATTCTAATGGGGATTGATGCTGCTTGGAACAATGTTAAAACCCCGGCCCTATTAAAGTTTGTGGCAAAGGGTATGATAAAATTCAAATTTGTGGATGGGGATTTCCCAAAACAATGGGAAGTTGGACAAACCTATGGGTTTAAGACCCTTGTATTCGACATTATTCCTTTTGGAGGGATTCACTATCTCTTTGTTGACAAAATTGACGATGGTAATTATATGCTATCTACTAAGGAATGGGATAGTGGAGCAAAAGTTTGGAATCATAATATAGTGATGAGAGATTTAGGTGATGGCAAAATCTATTACGAAGATTCAATTACGATTTACGGGGGTATATTGACTGGATTTATTACCACCTTCGCCAAGAAATTTTATAAACACAGACAAAAACGTTGGCAACTTGTAGCATCAAAGAATCTTAAGTTTTGGGAATAATTAATTATAAATTTTCAATAAACATAAATGAAAATACATACAACAATGCCTGATAAGCTAACCCCCTTTTTTCTTAATGAGTTAGAAATTGCGGGTAGATATTTTAAAGTGCACGATTTCAGGTCAAGTTGGTATCATCTTGAGCGTGCCCATATTCTTGGCCAACCATATCCATTTCATCATACATTGGTTCATTGGAAAATGTTATGCTTTGGCATCAAAATAAAAGACATGAGAGAAATCTTTGGTCAAATTCCCCGCTTATTGGTGGGTGGTGTTAAATCTTTTGTTGGAGAAATACCTGTTGGCAATACTGGCGGCGCAAATGTGCCTCCACTTCAAAGCATGGAGATACCTTTCGACTTGAAAAGAATTATGGAGGAGCATAAGTAATTCACAATACTACCTCCTGCAATTTTACCCCAAGTTTAACCCTTTAGTTTCCTGATAGTCACAAACTCAATCATAGCATTAAACTTGCAGCTTCTGTCAATATGTGGACCAACCCTTACCAAGCGTGGTAAGGATTTGTTGTTTTATAGGTTTTGTTGTAAAAGTTTAATAATATATTATTTTTGACATATAATAGCAAAAAATGAAATACTTAAAAATTGTTACCCTTCTTGTTTTATGCACCCTAAAACTTCAAGCTCAAAAGGTTCAAAACTTTACCCTTCATTCTGCAACCGACAAAAGTGGTTTCACTTTGAGCAAGTCGAAAGGTAAGTTTGTAGCACTTCATTTTTTATTAAAAACAGAGTGTCCGTATTGTATAAAACATACCAACAACTATTTTGAAAAAGCCGGCGCATTACCAAATGTTATACAGGTGTTTATTAAGCCAGATGATGAGAAAGATATTAAGGCATGGGCCAATAAATTAGCAGGGAATGATGCTGCAAAATTTCCTATTTATCAAGATGTGAATGCCCAAATTGCAGATCAATTTAAAATCCCTTCTGGTTATGCTTTTCATGGCCAAATAGTTCACTATCCTGCATTAATTTTACTAAACGAAAAAGGTGAAGAAGTGTTTAGATATATTGGTAAGAATAATTCGGATAGATATTCATTTGAAAATTTAAAAGCAAAAGTTCAAGAAATCACTCAAAAGGAATAAAAACTACCTATTTATCAAGGGGTAAAAATTATTCATGGCCAATCAATTATACGATTAAAAGCTGGAGAGTTACAGGATTTTTGAATAGATTTTAATTGCCGTATTTAAGGACGGTACCTCTACCATCACAAGTTGGACAACTGATTTCACCTGTGCCATTGCAATGCGTACAAGGGATTTGCATGTTCCCCCTACATCTTCTGCAGATTTCACTACCTCCACCTGTTCCGTTACATTGGTAACAATTTACAAGAATTCTACCGTTACATTTTGGACAAGTGTATTTTTGAGATTTGTCTCCACTACAGGTTGGACAAATAACTTTTCTAGCGGTTTTTGCCCTTGCCTTTAATTCCTCAGGGGAAGTGGCATTGCCAGCCATTTCGGCACCAAAAATTATCTTATAGGCCTCGTTTTTAGAAATGACACTATTTTCATCTTTAGGATTTTCCTGTGAAGATGTCTCCTCAGGAATTTCAGTTATATCATCCATAGGGGCACCATCTGTATGAGATGTGATTTCCTCTGATGTATTTTGGGTTTCCTTTTTTACAGGATTTTCAATCTTATTTTTAGGCTCTTCCTTTAGAAAAGAACTGATCCCATAAATTGCAAGTACAATCAAAACCAATTTGAATAACGTAGAAAAAAAAGATGATTCTTTCTTTTCGGACTTTATTTTTGTAGGTGCTTCAACCTTTACAAAATCGGTATTCTTCTCATTTTGTATGACTTGTCTTTGTGATTTAAAATTTTCAATATTATTCCAGCTTACACCGTAATCAAACGAATAGTATATCTCAAACTTTTTACTTTCAAATCCTTTTTTAAAACATTCATTATAACTTGCTTGACAAGTATTTACAAAGTCGTTTTTTGAATCAAACTCATCAGTGCTTGATTTTGATTTAAGAAGGAATTTTTTCTTACTCACTTTCTGTTGCTTTGGGCTTTATAAACAATTTATAGGGTAACCATCCAATAAAAAACTCAATTACTATGAACGAAAGAATAAATCCAATAAATTCTCCAGCTCCCAAAAAACCGTTTGCAAAGCCGGCAATTTGTCCAGCAATTGGTGTCAATATGAACAATACAAACAGTAAGAATATGTTTAAAATAATAAAAATTGATAATTTTTTTTTCATGTTACTTCTTTTTAAAATATTTATTAATCAATACCAAACCCAATACCAAATACAACACCGAAGCTACTATAATTCCAGTCGGCATGTTATTTGAGTTATTCATATGGTTTGCCAAACTTTCAACTGAGTCGGAGTGTTTTCCGAAATCAGAAAAATTATCCAACAATAAATAATTTACAATTAACCAAAGAGCAACGTGTCCAATAATAATTTTTCTTTTCATCATTAAAATTTAAAGTGTTTTTAAATAAATAATAAGAGGCACAATCAACTCCCGTTTTTTTTGTGTTTCTTACTATAAAAGCTAAAGTAAAGCATATCACCTTGTAATTATTCATAAAATCGTGTGAATTGCGGTTTGTCACGCTTTGTCACGCAAAAATGAGCTGGTTAGTCGTCTTTTTAAATGATGATGAGCTAAAGTTCAGGAGATGACAAAAAAGCAATAAAATTTCGAATGCCAGATTTTTTTACACATTAGTTATTCATCCGCTAATAATATGTTCCTATTTTCCTAATTGGAACAAAGAAGCGCTATTCAATTTTCCTTAATCGTTAGCTAAAGCATATTTTGCAGCTATAAAATATATAGCTAAATGACAGCAATTAATAAACCCAGAATAGAGTCTATCGACTTGTTAAAAGGAATAGTAATGGTGGTAATGGCCTTAGACCATGTGAGAGACTATTTCCATTACTCGGCCTTTATATTTGATCCAACCGATCCTACACAAACCACTTTACCTTTGTTTTTTACCAGATGGATTACCCATTTTTGCGCCCCTATTTTTAGTTTTTTAGCCGGTGTTTCGGCATTTATGGTGGGTAAAAGAAAAACCAAACAAGAATTGTCACTTTTTTTGTTAAAAAGAGGTCTTTGGTTGATTTTTTTGGAGCTGACGATCATTGGATTTGCCTGGTTTTTTGATATTCATTTTGGAACTTTTGCCTTAGTAGTCATTTGGTCATTGGGGGTAAGTATGCTCTTTTTAGCAGGCTTGTTGTTTTTGCCTAGGGGATACATTTTGTGGATAAGCTTAATTATTATTGGGGGGCATAATTTGTTCGATTCGGTACATATTCCGGGCAGCTTGATATGGTCCATATTACACGATCCCGGAATGTTTCAAATTAATCAAACTACCCTATTAGAGGTTGGTTATCCTATCATTCCATGGGTTGCAGTAATGTCGTTGGGTTATTACTTTGGTTCTTTTTATGATAAGGATTATGATGCCAGTAACCGTAAAAAAATATTTAATAGGATAGGCCTAGCAGCGCTCTGTCTTTTTGCAGTATTACGATACACCAATTTTTATGGCGATGCCAAACAGTTTAAACATTTTGGAACTTGGTCTAAAGATTTAATGTCATTTTTAGATCCCAATAAATATCCACCTTCTTTGTTGTATTTGTTAATGACATTAGGCGTTGCTTTTATCTTACTTGCCAATATCGAAAAATTAAAAGGCAAAGCGGTCGATTTCTTCTGTACTTTTGGTAGAGTTCCCTTCTTTTACTACATCATCCACATTTTTTTAATTCACTTTACGGCCATGCTTTTTGCACAATTTAGTGGTTTTGGGTGGACTAAGATGCTATTGCCCACTTGGATTACCTTTGCGCCAGGCTTAAAAGGTTATGGTTTTAGTCTTTGGCTAGTGTATGCGGTTTGGGTAGCCATCATTTTATTGCTTTATCCGGCATGCTTAAAATACGACAAGTATAAAAAGGCGCATAAAGAAAAATGGTGGTTAAGTTATTTGTAGAAGTGCGTTTGAGCGATTAAAAAGAAAAGCCTTACCAAAACTTGGTAAGGCTTTTCTTGTTGTATGGTTTTCCTAATATAGCAGTAAGCTATAACCCTTTGTTTTTAAGCTAAAATTAGCTTATTTACCTCCTTCAACCGGTAAATCAGAACTTGGGCTATCTCTATAAATTTTCCATTTTCCATCTTGTTTTTTCCAAACGGCAATGTATTTACCCGTATCTACTTTTTGACCATTTGCATTGGTTACATAAGTGCCTTCTTCTACCAAAACATTTTCGTTTCCTAATACTTCAGCAGTAGTCAATTCAAATGAATAACCTGCAGTAACAAATGCATTGAACAACGATTGAAGTTGTGCAGTACCTACCGTGGCAGCTTGGTTTTGACCCAAAAACTTTGCATCGGTGGTGTACAAATCATTTGCAATAGCCACAGAATCTCCTTTGCTTAAAAGGGCTGTTAAGTTGTTATTAGTTTCTTGTATTTCTTGTTTGGCAGCAACAAGATCAAAAGTAGTTGCGTTTTCTTGTTTTGGAGTATTGCAACTGGTAGTAAATAATGCTGCGGCAAAAAGGATTGCAGCAGTACTTGTTTGAATAAATTTTTTCATGTTTTTTGTTATTGGGTGATTTTTAAAAACAAACTATTTCAATAATTCACTAATTGCACTGGTATCATAAGTTAACCATTCTTCAACAATTTTTCCTTCTTTGTTAAAGGCATCTACTTGTGATATAATAACAGTTACCGTTTTTCCAGCTTTAGTCCAGCTAATGGTGCTAAAAGAAAACACAAAATTTTGAATACCGTTTCTAGGCTTGTTCAATTTTTCTTCCCAAATCGAATTTATTTCATCAACTTTTATGGTAAGGCCTGCAGCTTTCATTTGATTAACCAAAGCTACGTTTTCACTTAAGGTCATTTTGTTTAAATTGTCATGAAAAACTGCAGTGTCTACATATTTCGATTTGTAGCTAGCGGTATCATAACTTACCATGTCATTAAAAGATGCTTTGATGACGTCGATGTTGGCCGAGCTATCTACACTGTAACCAATTACATGCGGATCAGACTCAGTTGAATTGCCTTTTTCAGGAGAACAAGAATAAATGGCAACTGCTGCAAAGGCAGCAAAAAGGCTTAAGGATAATTTTTTCATTGAATAATTTTTTTAAGTTGATAACTAATTGAATTGATTTTCAAAAGTAAAAGCAATGGTTGTTTATTTACATGACTAGGCCCAAATGATTGTCCCCTTTTTGTTTTTTGGAACAAATTTGACTAGCGCAACTTGGGCTAAAAAAAATGGAATGGATATGTTTGTGTTCAAACAAATTAAATGAACATGAAAAAAACATTTTTTACACTTTTGGTGAGTATCTCACTTTTTGGCTGCAACAATGAAAGCGCAAAAAAAGAACAAATTGCTATGGACAACATTAAATTTTACACTCGTGTTTGGGAGGTAGCGATTAATGAAGGAAAAGTTGATATTTTGGATACAGCTTATGCCGATAATGTAGTGTTGCACACCGTGCCAGAAACTAAAGGTAAAGCTTTGGCTAAAGCACATTATACAAATTTTGTAACTGGATTTACTGAAAGAGAATTTGTGGTGAAAGATATGTTTGCGCAAGGCGATAAATTGGTTAAGCATTGGGTGTTTAAAGGTAAGCATACTGGCGTTTTCTTTGGTATCCCGGCTACCGGAAAAACAGTAAGCTTAGAAGGTTGTACCATTGCTAAAATTGTGGATGGAAAAATTACTGAAGAGCAAGATTTCTTTGATAACCTAGATTTTCTTCAACAATTAGGCTTAATGCCTCGTTAATTAAATAGGATATAAATCTTAAAGGCTACTTGCATTTTTGTGAGTAGCCTTTTTTGTTATTTACTTTTTAGGTCTGCATTTTTAATAAACGCAGAGGGGGTGACTCCGTTCCTAGCCTTAAAGGCATCAATAAATTTAGATCTAGAAACAAAGCCTGCGTTGGCAGCCATAGCTTCGATGGTAAATTTTTTTGCTTTACCTTCTTCTATCATTTCGCAAACATGGGCTATGCGAAGGTCATTTTTCCATTCGCTAAATGTTTTATCTAAATCTTTGTTAAAGTAATTAGATAAGAACCTTTCTGGAATTTTTAAGTCGAACGACATTTGCGATAACGAAAAATCTTTTTTGATAAAAGGTAAATCAATTAAATAGGCATCAAGCGTTAGCCTAAAATCCTCGTTAACCGTAGATGTTCTAATTTTTTTAGGCAGATTAGATTTCAGTTCCTCATAAAAAGGAATAGCGTTATTTTGTTCATCATAAGATATATTTCCGTACAATACTTTTGGAAATAAAAAGAGAATGATATTTTGGAAAAAAAATCCACCCCCACAAATTCTAAAATAATAGCGCTCCGAAAAGATATCGCTCGATTTTAAGCCTAAAAATTTAAACTCATGATGGTAAATGGTGGTCATGTGCCCTAAACTATTAATTGCGATGGCCAATTGAATAAAAATTAGCGTATAAATCCATCTTTTAATTACTTGATGGTTGGAAGGTAATGCCCCATATTTCTTAAACAGTTTATCCTTGTACCAGTTAAAGTAAACAATAGATAAGATCGAATAAATTAGCAAATGAACAGAACGGCTAAACAAAATAAACTCAAAAGAAACCCAATAAAAATCAACATCATATACCTGTGTAACATCTACAATGTGGTGTGCCATTTGCATTTTTTTTTCAAATGGCATTGTAGTGTAAGGTAAACAAGCAATTACAGTGAATACTGCTGGGAGTAGATGCAATAAATCGAGTTTGTTAAATTTTTTATTTTCGCTAACGGTGTTTTTTACATAATAGAACATTAATGGTCCCAATAGGTAAGAGAGGGGCAGAAAGTTGACAAAACAAACGCCTTCCCAAAATAAGTTTTTGGTAAAATGAAGTCCAAAATAAACCAATACAATGAGGTTGCAACAGAAGAAAAAAAGCGATAAAAACAGATTGGATCTATTTAGTGAGCTTAAGTAATAAAAAAGTATAACAGAAGTAAATATCCCAAATAATGGGGCAAGTATCTCCATAAAATCGACTGCTTAGTTTAATTTTTTTGCAAGATAGCAACTTTTTATTTGTTTAAACACATACAGATGGCTACAACTAATTTTCGTATAGAAAAATAGGTTGGTGGGGAAATGGCGGTACTATTGATCGGCACAGGCTTATGCTGATTTTTGTTTAGGAACCCTTATGATAAAGGATTACATGCGCCTTCGGATTTTGGTCTCATGACTTCAGGCTCCAGATTAAAAATCTACCTTTGCCCATTTGTGGCTGGCATCTAACTTAAAGGAAGCTACATATTTTTGTGCCCAGCTATTTGGAGCGATGAGTGATAAAAAGTAAGTTTCGTCAGCTTTGCTGTACAAGTGATAAACTTGCCCCATTACCGGAATAAAGCTGTATTTAGAAGCGTAAACCAGTTCGTTGAGGTTTACTTCGCTCACTAATTTTTCGTAAGCTTCTTTTAACTCATCAAACTTTGTTTTAAAATTTTGATTGGCCAATTCGGCATTCGATTGTTTCCACCCCGTAATGTTTTCGACGTTTATAGCTGGGGCACTTACATTGGTGCCGTAAGTTAGGCCTTTTTGGTAATAGCCCTCTTCCTTGTCCCAAACTACTAAATCAGGTTTTTTTTCCTCTTGTGCCATTGTAATTTTTTATCCTGCAAAGTTAGCCAATGCTATAAATTATATGTTGATAAATTGTAATATGTTGGTTTTGGTCTCTTTAACTTATTTAACGGCGATAAGTACAATTGAAATGATTAATAACAGGATGCCCAACCATTGGCGCAAAACCAATTGATCTTTATATAAGATGGCGCCAAACAGGAGGGTAAAGATGAGTTGTGTTTGTGCAAAAAAGTTAATTTGAGCAATGCTTGTACTCAAATAAGCAATGTGCATAAATAAGCTTCCACCTAATAAACAAAAAGCCAAAATGAAGGTGTTTTTGATATTTTTTTTGTCTACAAGATAGGGCTTTAGAGTCAGTTTATGCTGCATTATGAAGCAAAAGCTAAAAAAAGTAATACTTATTTCCAGCAGGAAACAAAAGGGCAAAACCCCCATCCATTTAATGGGGATTTTAAAAAGGGTATAATCAAATCCCCATATTAAAGCAGCCAACAAGCCGTAACCCATTGCTTTTTTTTGTGTTTGATTGAGCTTTAAAGTTTGCTTTGAAAAAAAAAGGAGCAATAAACCCATCGTCATGATGGCAATGGGTAGCCAATAGCTTGTTTTCCAGGGTTCGCCCAGCACAAAGGTGGCGGTGAGCAAGCCAAAAATATTGAGCGAGGATAGGGGAGCCACCAAATTAACTACGCCGCCTTGCATAGATTTTACAAAAAAAAACAAGCCAAATCCACTCATCAAACACAGTAAAATCGTAATGGTCAATTGTTCTAGGGTAAATGTTTTAAGTTGACCAACATAAGGGCCAAAAATTCCCGTACGTATTTCTATCAGGCATAGCGTTCCAAAAACAGAACTGGTAAGAAGGCCCCTGCAAAAAATGAGGATAAAAAACGGAAGGTTTGCGGTGGCGCGTTTCCAATAGGCATTGCTAAAACCGTAAAATAACGAACTAATAATTACGAAAAGTCCGCCCATATGTTGTTGTATTTAACTTTTACCTCTTCGTATTTCTCGTTAAACCACTGCCCATCGTTTACATCAAAACGACGTGGATCTACGAGTTTAATGTATTTTATGGCATCACCATGTTCACCTAATTGATCAAAATACAAGGCCAGCATTAAGTTGTATTTATTAATAATTTGTTTCTCAAATACACTTAATCTGCTAAAATTTTGCGTTTCTTTGGTTTGGGTCATCAAATCGATGGTTGAAATATCTTGGTTAAAGATATACAGCAATCTGTAAAAAAATAAATTGAAATTAATCTGGTCAAACGCGTTGTTAAATACAGCAAAGTAAGCCAAATAATTTTTGTTTTTTTGGTTTAATATCACTTCCCAAGCAGCCACCCTGGCCATCAATATGGGATGGACATCGGCATTTTTTTTAATTTCCTTGCAGGCTAGGTGAAGGTGCTTTTCGGCTATTTCTATTTGGTTTTGCAGGTAGGCCTTTTGGCAGCGCATTACATTTTTAAATAATGTAAAATCTAACAATTTGCTCGATTTTACGGCAAGTAACCAATCCCCATAAAACCCAGTTAAATTGGCTTCGTCTATATACGTTTGTAAAATGATACTTTGCAAATAAATAGAACTTTGCAATTCTGCTGTAACAAAATCTATGAGTACTTGATTTCCGGCTAAAGCACTTAAATAAATACCTTGATAGGCTACATACAATTTATGATGAATTTCTTGGTCATTAATGTCTAATGGTAATTGAATGATTTTGGATAGCAAATCGTAATGGTTTGTGTTGATGCACAAATCGATGATCAATTTCAGCTGAAAAGCCTCCTCCCACGATTGTAGGTTGAAATGTTGTATAGATTCGTACAAAAGACTTGAGTTGATAGATGCTGTGGCTTTATATCTTATCAAAACTTCGTTTAAGGCATCAGTTTTATATTTCTCAATATAGCTTTGAAATTGCTTAAAATTTGTAAAACCAAGTACACCTACCAGCGAGTTTAGGGTATACAAAGAGGTTTGAAATTTTGGGGTAATGATGCCAAAAATTCGGCGTAAAGTATTGTAACTGATAGAGGTTTTGTGGTTAAGCAACAAGATATCGCTTAGTTTTTGGCAACTGTAACTGTCTACAATTTGAAGCTCAAATTGTTTTTCTACCAATTTAAATAACCATTGGTGTTCGAGTGGGGTTAATTGTACAGATGCCGGCATAAATTATTTATTGGTTTAAAGTTACCATAAAATTTAGGGAATGAGATTTATACGTGTTTAAACATTTTATTTGGACTTGTTTGGACAAGTTTGGTCTCGTTTGGTTTTATAGTTTTACAAATAACTTTAGCAGTTTAGACAACTAAAATACAAGTAAAATGGAAAATTATAGCATTAGAGTAACAGGTAGAAACAAACAGCATGTAAAACAATTTAGCATTGAAGTAAGCGTTGAGCCGAAAAATTTCCCTGGTGGATTTGTACAATGGATAGGAAATAGTAGGAATAAAGATGCAGTAGCTGCTTGGTTGGCTAATTATTGCCCAGGATATGAAACTTTGAGTGCTAATGGGGCTAGCCTCATTAGATAGTACCCAGTTAGTAGGCAACTTACTCTAGCAAATATGAATTTCGAATTTAGCTCCTCAGTTACAAGAGGGGGTAACATTTTTACACCCGAAAAAATAATAATTTCAGATTCATCAATTACTTGGAAAAAGAGAAACAAGTATTTGATAGGATTTGATTCGATAAGTATCACTCGCGATAAAATTTCATCTGTAGAGGTTCAAAACAAAATTTGGGGTGCAGATATAATC
>CANHHZ010000035.1 GCA_947460275.1 Sphingobacteriaceae bacterium
CGTGATGGCTTAAAACTTGATATTTTTTGCTCGCTAAATAATGATGATCGCTGTGACGACTCAATTCAAAAAGTAACATCCGCCCCAAAACATGATTACTGTTCCAACTGTGCTGTGGCAGGGTGCGTTCAAAACCACCACTTGCCAATTGCTTTCGCTGTAAGCCATAATGCTCAATGTAATTTACCGTTTCTAGGAGTAATATTCCTATAAAAGCTGCGGCCAAGAAATAAAGTGTGATTAAGCCACCAAAAATTAAATAGATCAAAGCAACAAAAACAAGCTGTATGAAATGCATTTGTACCATTTCGTTGGATAAACTCAATTTAGACTTGCCTTTTTTAAGGACTTCTTGGTTGGCAATATGCCATGCAGAGCGATAAGAATTTATAATTGTTCTAAAATAAAACAAGTAAACAGGCTCATTTAATCGGGCGCTACTTGGATCGTTGTAAGTAGCCACATTTTTATGATGTCCTTTATTATGCTCTACAAAAAAATGCATGTACAGCGAGCTTAACAAAGATAACTTAGCTAAGTTTTGCTCAAACTTACTGTTGCGATGGCCCAGTTCGTGGCCAACATTTATTCCAAATGTGCCGCATAAAAGCCCCATTGTAAATATTCTTGCAAAAATTGTTGGGGTACTTAACCCATCATTTTGCATCGCAAACAAGAAGAAAATCAACGTTGGAATTTGCAACACTACAATAAGGTAGAGCAGCAAATCATAGGCCCCGTCATTTTTAGCTACTTCTGCTTCAGCTGTGCTCATGTTGGCCGAGTCGGGTTTAATCAACAACTCTACTAAAGGTACAGCAACCCAAGTAAAAATCAAGGTCATCCAGCACCAAAGTCCAGTTGAGGTAAAACTTAAAAAAGCTAAGGCGTACACCACCAAAGGATTGGTATATTTGATATATTTTATCATGCTATTTAATAATGTCATCACTAATTTAGACAAAAGATTGATTTATAAACTCTATTTTTGATTTTTATTTAATTTTGAGATTTTGTCGCACACTGTAAAGCATATCTTTTTTGACCTCGACCATACCATTTGGGACTTTGACCGCAATGCGGAAGAAACACTTTTAGAACTTTATGAAGTCTATTCCCTAAAAAGTCTAGGCGTACATTCTGCACAAGAATTTATTGCTAAGTATACCGAAAACAACCATCGGCTTTGGGCGCAATATCATTTAGGTAAAATTACTAAAGACACCCTCAGAGCCGAAAGATTTAGCAGCACCTTTATTGAGCTTGGCGTTTTGCCCGAACTTGTTCCACATCAGTTTGAAGATGATTATGTCCAGTTGAGTCCTAAAAAAACTAACCTATTTGAGGGCGCAAAAAAAGTACTGGCTTACCTCCAAAATAAATATCAGCTGCACATTATTTCGAACGGATTTAAAGAAACCACATTGATCAAAATGGATCTTTCGGGCTTAAATCCTTATTTCAAAAATGTAATTATTTCTGAAGATGTAGGGGTAAATAAACCTGATAAAGCAATTTTTGAACACGCCCTTCACAAAGCAGGCGCCCAATTACACGAAAGCATTATGATTGGCGACAGCCTAGAGGCCGATATTAGAGGAGCACAAGGCTTTGGCATGAAGGCTATATTTTTTAACCCGCATAAAGCGGAAAAACCACATGATGTACATTGGCAAATCCATCATTTAGAAGAATTACTTCACCATTTTTAAAAAAGAATAACCATGAACACCGCAAAAACATACCAATCTATCCTTAAAATGGTAAGCAGTTACAGCGCTCAATTGGCGATGCTAAATGAAGAAAATTTTCAACTTACCCCATCCATTGGAGGTTGGAGCTATAGCGAAGTCTATTCGCATATTTTCGATTCGAGTTTACTTACCCTTATGGCGATAGAAAAATGTGTAAACGGGGAAGGCGAAAATCAACCTACTTCCTTTGCTGCCAAAGTAGTGTTACTATTTGGTTTTTTACCCAAGGTAAAGGTGCCCGCAAAATTGGCCGATAGAGTTAAAAAAATAGATGTGCAAGCCGCCCAACAACTGATTACGGAATTTGAATTACAGTTGGCAAAAGTTTACCCACAAATTGCCCAAGGTAAACCCAACGTAAAAGTAAAACATCCAAAATTAGGTTATTTGAATGCTACACAATGGTTGCGCTTTGTAGAAATCCATTTCAATCACCACATCAAACAACTTAACCGCATACATAAAAGCTTTGCACAATAAAATTTAATAAATTATCCAAACATGAAAAAACTAACCTTCATCTTTTTTACCCTATTATTTATGGGCTGCGCCAGCAAAAATGAAAAGGATAAAAAAACAACTTTTATTCCAACACCAACGGGCCTGTCTGGGATTAAACAAACAGCCCCGTCAAATTTGTCCCTAAATAATAATAAAGCAAGCACAAATTTGATTACCAATCCAAAACATGGCGAACCTGGACACAGGTGTGATATTGCCGTTGGTGCGCCTTTAAACACTAACAAACAACAAATACAGCCTCAACAATCTCTAACTGCGGCTCAAGCAACTCAAGTAGCACAAACTGCTCCGTCTATTAAAGCAACAAGCTTTAAAGGGGGCGGCCTAAATCCAAAGCATGGCGAGCCTGGACACAGGTGTGATATTGCTGTTGGCGCACCTTTAAATAGCGCTAAAAAAGAAAATAAAACTATAAAAATTGACCAAAATATTACGCCAACGCCAACCACACAACAAACTACAACTGAAAATAAAAATCAAAAACTAAACCCACCCCATGGCCAGCCAGAACATAGATGTGACCTTGCCGTTGGTGCGCCTTTAAATTAAATTTTTACATCTTTGTAAACGATGAAAATACCAGCCTTAAAAGGTTTCGACGAAGTTGCATTTAAAAAGTATTTGAAAAATACAGGGTGGCTTATGCTTGGGCGAGTAGGTAGCTTAATCATAAAAATGGCAACCAGTATTGCTGTCGCCAATTATTTATTACCCAATAACAATGGAATTTTAAATGCGTCTGTATCCTACATTTACTTGTTTGCCGCATTAGCCAGTTTGGGTTTAGATAGTTTTATTGTAAAAGAACTTCATCAACATCCACAACAAAGAGATACCATTTTAGGCACTTCTTTTTTATTGAAAACCATTGCCGGAATCGTTTGCTTACCCCTCATTTATCTTTTTTGGTTCTTTTTTCCACTCACCAACATCCCTTACTTATTCATAGTTGTTTTATCCTTTACAGGATTGTTCCAATCGCTTAGCATTATAGACTCATATTTTCAATCTGAAGTAAAATCAAAGTATATCATGCAAGTGCAAATTGGCGGCAATCTTATTTCGGCAGCCATAAAATTGGGGCTTATCTTTGCCTCTAGCAAATTAATTTACTTTGTTTACGCCTTTACTGCAGATGTATTAGTCCTTTCGATAGGATATCTTTACGTTTATAAACGACAGGGGTTACGCTTGCTCAATTGGAACTACGATAAACAATTGGCAAAAAAACTCATTCGCTTGTCGTGGCCATTAATTATTTCTGGGGTAATGGTGTCTGTGTACATGAAAATAGACGTAATTATGCTAAAAGAGATGTTGAAAGATAAAGGCGCCAGTGAATCTGGGGCCTATGCAACGGTGGTGATGTTTAGCGAAGCTTTAAACTTTGTTCCGGTGGTTATTGTAAGTTCACTTTTTCCTGCTATTTTAAACGCAAGGAGAGACGATCCCGAACGCTACCAAAAACGCCTCCAAAACTTATTCGACCTTATGGTTTGGCTAAGTTTGGCTTTTGCAATTTTTATCAGCCTTGCTTCGCCATTTATCTATCAATTCTTTAAACCACAATTTGCCGAAGCAGCTCCTGTATTAGCCGTCCATGTTTGGGGAAGCCTATTTGTATTTCTAGGCGTGGCAAGCAGTCAGTTTCTTATCACAGAAGGCTTTAATAAGTTAACTTTTGTGCGCACCGGCATAGGAGCCATTGTAAATATTGTACTCAACCTCATCCTTATTCCTCAAATGGGAATGATGGGCACAGCCATTGCAACGGTGGCAGCATACTGTACCGCTACCTTTGTAATACTTTTTATTCCAAAAACCCGCAAACAAGGAATAATGATGTTAAAATCACTATTTTTGATTACCGCATTTCAAAAAATATTTAAATCTTGAATACATTAAAAGCACTAATTACTTTAGTAAGTAAGCCGAAAAGGCTTAACGCATTGTTATCGTTTGGGCACAAAGGTTATTTGGCCAGCATTGGTTGGTTTACTTCTTTTGACGAGCAGCAGGCCATTGACGGCAGTGGAAATCCCTTACCTTGGGTAACCTATTCCTTTATAGATTTTATTAAACCACGGCTAACAAAAAATTTGTCTGTATTTGAATACGGCTCAGGAAATTCGACTTTATTTTACGCCAAACATGTGCAAAAAGTGGTTTCGGTAGAACACGACGAGGCCTGGTACCATAAAATTGCACAAGAAAAGGCAGCCAATGCCGAAATGATTTTCACCGCCTTAGAAAAAGACGGCGAATACAGTAGAAAAGCAGTTTTATTGGGCGAAAAATTCGATATAATTATTGTAGATGGAAGAGACCGCGTAAACTGCTGTAAAAACAGTGTAGAAGCTTTAACCACAAGCGGTGTTTTGGTTTTAGACGATTCGGAAAGAGATTTTTATCAACCCGCCAGAACATTTTTACTAGAAAAAGGTTTTAAAGAACTGCCATTCACAGGTGTATCGCCAGGTTTGTTTTACAACAAAACAACATCCGTATTTTACAAACAAGATAACTGTTTAGGCATTTAAACCACATCGTAGCACAATGCAAAACCTTGCGCCAATTGCTTTATTTGTTTACAATCGTCCTGCGCATACCGAGCGTACCGTAAAGTTTTTGCAACAAAACGATTTGGCCGCAGAAAGCAGCTTGTTTATCTTCTCTGATGGCGCAAAAAGCAACGCAGACGAAGAAAAAGTACAAGAAGTTAGGGCTTATATTCAACAGATAGACGGATTTAAAACTGTAGAAATTATAGCTAGCCAAACCAATATGGGACTTGCCAATGCTGTAATTGCAGGGGTCTCACGTTTAACAAAAGATTACGGACAAGTGATTGTTTTTGAAGACGACTTGATTTCATCGCCTTTCACCCTAACTTATTTTAATGAAGCCTTAAATCGTTACCGAAACGAAGAAAAAGTAATGCACATTGGCGCTTACATGTATGCGCTTAAAGATGAAAATTTACCACAAAGCTTTTTTTACCGTGCAGCAACCAGTTGGGGATGGGCTACTTGGGAAAGAGCTTGGCAAAACTTCGAACCAAACATTGATACCCTGCTTAAACAGTTTGACGCTACAAAAAGAAATGCTTTTTCCATAGAAAACACCATGAATTTTTGGAAACAGATGCGAGACTTTAAACGCCGCAAAAACAACTCCTGGGCCATTAGATGGTATGCTTCTATTTTTTTAAAAGGAGGATTAACTTTAAATCCTTCTCAATCTTTGGTCAATAATATTGGCCACGATGGCACAGGTGTACACTCGGGCATAAACGATATTTACAATGTCATCATCAACCCAAAGCCAATTACCCAATTTCCAACCCTTTTTGAAGAAAACAAACAAGCTTACCTAGCCATTAAACAATTTTTAGCCAACCGAAAAGGGAATTATCTAGCTAGAGTTAGGCGTTTCATCAAACAAAAACTTAGTCAATACTTTTCTAAATAGCTTCGCATTTCTTTTCTATAATTTGTATCTTGCTTAACCCAATTCAAATTATGAAAATCATTCCTTACCTACTTAGCCTTTTTATAGCCACAGCCTTTGCGCAAAATAAGCCTAAGCCTTATGGCGCTATCCCTACAAAACGACAACTTGCATGGCACAACACAGAAGTTTACGGTTTGATTCATTTTACCCCAACTACCTTCGAAAACAAGGAATGGGGTTATGGCGACGCAAACCCTCAAACGTTTAATCCAACAAATTTTGATGCCGAACAAATTGTAAAATCTGCCAAAGAAGGCGGTTTAAAGGGGATAATATTGGTTGCTAAACACCACGATGGTTTTGCGCTTTGGCCAACAAAAACCACCAATTACAACATTAGTAAAAGTCCTTTTAGAAACGGAAAAGGAGATGTGGTAAAAGAAATTGAATTGGCCGCACGTAAACATGGTTTGAAATTTGGAGTATATTGCTCTCCTTGGGACAGAAATAATCCGATGTATGGTACACCCGCTTATCTTAAAATTTATCAAGCACAACTTAAAGAACTTTATACCAATTACGGCGAACTTTTTATGAGTTGGCACGATGGAGCTAATGGAGGCGACGGCTATTATGGCGGCGCCAGAGAAAAGCGCTCAATAGACAATACCACTTATTACGATTGGAATATCACTTGGCAAATTACCAGAAAAATACAGCCTATGGCCAATATATTTAGCGACGTAGGACTAGATGTACGTTGGGTTGGCAACGAACAAGGCTTTGCCGCAGACACCAGCTGGGCTACTTTTACACCCATGCCACCCGCAGGCGTAAATGTGGCCGTACCCGGACAAGCCAATTATCCGCAAAGCCCATCCGGCATAAGAAACGGCAAATATTGGATGCCTGCAGAATGTGATGTACCTTTAAGGGGAGGATGGTTTTTTCATGCTAATGAAAGTCCTAAAAGTGCAGCAACACTGTTTAACTTATACCTAAAAAGCGTTGGCCGTGGCGCAGCTTTAGACTTAGGATTGGCTCCCGATACACGTGGGCAACTTCAAGAAGCCGATGTAGCTGAGCTTAAAAAGTTTGGCGACATCATTAAAAACACCTTTGGCAATAATTTAGCTAAAAATGCAACTATAGCTGCAAGCAACCAAAGAGGAGAAAAATTTAAAGCGAACTTTATAATAGACAACAATAATCAAACTTTTTGGGCTACAGCCGATGAGGTAAAAACAGCAGAAATTACCTTAAACCTTAAAAAGGCTATAGTTTTTGATGTTATAAGTTTGCAAGAATATATCCCACTTGGACAAAGAATAGAAAGTTTTAGCATTCAAACACTCGAAAACGGACAGTGGAAATCAATTTATACTGGCGCAAGTATTGGTGCAAAACGCTTGATAAAACTAGAAAAACCTATTAGTACTTCGAAAGTAAAAATAAAGTTTAAAGCTCCAGTTTGTATTACGCTGAGTGAGTTTGGCATTTACAAACAAAACGATTAAACTTTCTTGGCTTCTAAAATTATATAGGGTGATAACTGTTTAGAATCAAAAGGAACAACTTTTGTAAAGAGTTTACCAGTCCACCAAATAACTTTTTTAAGTAGTCTTACCGATGCTGTTCTTTGATTTTCGTTTTCTAACCAAACGCTAAACTTGCCAAAATAGCGTGATTGTACAACCTGTAAACCCGCATCCTTACAAATGCTTGCAAGGAAAGCAGGGTCCATACTATTGATGTTGTGTTTGTCGTAGTTGTCTTCATCAAACTTACGCTGAAACCAACCATTTACTGCTTTAAAATTTGGCAAGGTAATAAACAAAGTACCTCCAGGTTTTAAAAAGGCAATATGTCTGTTTATAATATCTGCGGTATCGTTAAAATGCTCAATTAACCCGCAGCTAAGCACCAAATCATATGCTGTTGGGGTTTGGTATGTAAATAAATCAGTTTCTATGATTTTGATGTCATCGGTGGCTAGGCCATTGGTTTGCAACAATTCTTGCGTAATGGGCAAATGCACAAAATAATCCAATAAGGTAACATCGAGCTTTAAATATTTTTTCAAAAACACCGCATAATACCCTGGAAAACCGCCTAATTCTATCGCGGTTTTAACATTATGGGTTTTTACAATTTCCGCCAGTTGGCGATGAAACAAATAGTTTGATGGAATAGGCACCGACAAATCGGTTTTACTTTCCCAATACTGTACCCAAAAATTTCTGTCGGTTAATAAATTGCTCATATGTTTAACAAAGAAAAGAAAAATCTCTTAGGGTTTGTAGCAAATTTTACGCTTATCGTGCAAAGGCTAAACAATAAAATGTATTTTTGAACATTGTGAAAGTAGTACACCTTAATACATACGATGGAAACGGCGGTGCCGGAAGGGCCTGTTTGCGCTTAAACGATGCCCTGCAGGCCAATGGTGTAAATACCAAAACCATTGCTTATTATAAATTTGGCACCAACCCAAAAATTGACACTTTTAGCAAAGGAATATTTGCCAAAGCAAGAGCGCTGTTTAATATTTTGGCCGAACGTTACTTGGTTAAGTTTTATGCAAAAGCGCTAAAAACTCCTTTTTCGTTGCAATGGTTTGGTAAATCTATTGTTAACCATCCAGAATTAAAAGATGCCGATATTATTCATTTACATTGGATAAATCATGGATTTTTAACCCCTAAATTTTTAGCCGAACTAGACCTATTGGATAAACCTATCGTATGGACTTTTCATGACAGCAATGCTTTTACAGGCGGTTGTCATGTGCGTTACAGTTGCGAGAACTTTCATCAGCAGTGCGGCAATTGTCCGCTGTTGCGCAAAAGCAATGCGCACGATATTTCGCATAAAAATTGGGTAAGCAAACAACAAGCCTATGCCAAATTAAACTTCCACATTGTAGCACCAAGCCAATGGATGGCCAATTCAGTAAAACAAAGTAGTTTGTTGGGCATTAGAAATGTAAGCGTTATTCCAAATACCATTGAAATTGATGTTTTTAAACCTTATGTAAAAGCAGAAGCGAAAAAAATATTAAAAATACCCGCCAATCACTTTGTGTTGATGAGTGGTTTTATGCCCTCTAAAAATGATAAACACAAAGGCACCGATTATTTAATTGCAGCGTTAAACGAGTTGGCCACTAGACCAGAAATACCTAAGGAGCTGATAACGTTGGTCATTTTTGGCAACAAAGACGAAAAAAACATGCCCAATTTTCCATTTAAAACTATATTTCTAGGCACCATTCACAAAGACGAACATTTGGCCAAATGCTACGCCGCTGCCGATGCATTTATTACGCCGTCTTTAGAAGACAATTTACCTAATACCGTGATGGAAAGTTTAGCCTGCGCAACACCAGTAATTGCCTTTAAAACAGGTGGTATCCCCGACATGGTAAAGCACTTAGAAAATGGGTATTTGGCCAATTACCAATCGGCTAGTGATTTGGCCAACGGAATAGAGTGGCTTTTTTTAAACGAAAACAAAGAAGCTATACAAAAAGAAGCAAGACGCACAATTTTAATGCGCTTTGCACCTAATGTGGTTGCGGCTCAACACCTAGAGTTATATCAAAAATTAACAACGCCTAAATGACAGCAAATCCAAAACTTAGCGTAGTTACAATCGTTTATAACAACGTAAAGGATATTGAGCGCACTATGCTTTCGGTACTTAACCAAACCTATGCACATATCGAATATATCGTAATTGACGGTAAATCAACCGATGGGACATTAGGAATTATTGAAAAATATAAAGAACGATTAACTGTTCTTGTTTCTGAAAAAGATGCTGGTATTTACGATGCGATGAACAAAGGCTTGGCTCTAGCCACAGGCGATTATGTGCTTTTTATGAATTCGGGCGATGAAATATACGATACCGAAACCGTTGCCAATGTTTTTGAAAGCGCACTGTCGGCCGATATTTATTATGGCGAAACAGAAATGTATGATGAAAATTGGCAAAGCCTAGGGCAACGCAGACACCATGCGCCAGAACACTTTGATTGGAAAAGCTTTAAATTTGGAATGAACATTAGTCATCAGGCCATTTACATCAAGCGCAGCTTAACCGAACCTTACAATTTACATTACAAATACAGCTCAGATATCGATTGGATCATTAGGGCTGCTAAAAAGTCATCAAACATTGTAAATACCCATATTTATGTGGCCAAATACTTGGTGGGTGGGATGTCTAAACAAAAACATTGGGAAAGCTTAAAAGAGCGTTTTCACATCTTATCGCATTATTATGGGTTCATTTCCAACCTCATCAACCATATTGTAATTGCCTTAAACTTGGCACAATATTTTATAAAATACAGAAGAACTAATGATTAATAAAAAAGCCTGTAAACTTTCGCTTACAGGCTTTAATATGAAATAATGCTTGCTAATTATTGAAACATTTTTCCTTTTACTTTGCGTTCTTGCTCAGTCAAAAAGATTTTACGTAAGCGCATACTTACTGGTGTAATCTCAATGTACTCGTCAGCTTGGATGTACTCCATCGCCTCTTCTAAAGAAAATTTGATAGCTGGTGCAATACGCGTATTGTCGTCGGTACCAGAAGCACGCATATTGGTTAACGCTTTCCCTTTTACTACGTTTACTACCAAATCATTATCGCGGATATGCTCGCCCATAATTTGTCCTTCGTAAACATCAACACCTGGATCTACAAAGAAACGTCCTCTGTCTTGTAGCTTATCAATAGAATAAGCTGTAGTCATCCCTTTTTCCATAGAAACCAAAACACCATTTAAACGACCAGGTATAGTGCCTTTCCAAGGCTCATAAGCTTTAAAACGATGCGCCATAATTGCTTCTCCGGCAGTTGCCGTTAAAACATTGTTACGCAAACCGATAATTCCACGAGCAGGAATTTCAAATTCTAAGTGTTGTAAATCGCCTTTTGGTTCCATAATTAATAACTCGCCTTTGCGTTGTGTTACCAATTCAATTACCTTACCGGCTACCTCGCCCGGTACATCAACAATTAAAGTTTCGATAGGCTCATGTTTTTTGCCATCAATCTCTTTAACGATAACCTGTGGCTGACCAACTTGAATTTCGTAACCTTCGCGGCGCATCGTCTCGATCAATACTGATAAATGCAGAATACCACGACCATATACCAACCAAGAATCAGGAGATTCTGTCTCAACCACTTTAAGGGCCAAGTTTTTCTCCATCTCTTTCATCAAACGATCTTTAATACGTTGTGAAGTAACCAACTTACCTTCTTTACCAAAAAACGGAGAGTTGTTAATCGTAAACAACATGTTCATGGTAGGCTCGTCAATTTTAATTACTGGTAATTGTTCTGGTGCATCAAAATCAGCAATGGTATCACCAATATCAAAACCATCAATCCCTACAACTGCACAAATGTCGCCAGATTTTACTTCGGTAGTTCTAATTTTACCTAATCCTTCAAAAGTATATAATTCTTTCACACGAGATTTCACCATTTTACCATCACGTTTGATTAGCGTAACAGGTTGGTTTTCTTTAATTACACCACGGTGCACACGACCAACAGCAATACGACCCACAAAAGATGAATAATCTAACGACGTAATTTGCATTTGTAAAGTACCTTCATAAAAGGGAGCTGGTGGTATTGTAGATACTACCGTATCTAATAAAGCAAAAATATCTGTTGTAGGTTTTTGCCAATCAGTACTCATCCAACCTTGTTTAGAAGAACCGTAAATTACTGGGAAATCTAATTGATCTTCGGTAGCTTCCAAGTTAAAGAAAAGCTCGAATATTTGTTCGTAAACCTCTTCTGGTCTACAGTTTTCTTTGTCAACTTTGTTTACAACAACAATTGGCTTTAAGCCTAGAGCCAAAGCTTTTTGAGTTACAAAACGAGTTTGGGGCATAGCACCTTCAAAAGCATCGCACAATAATAGCACGCCATCGGCCATTTTAAGTACACGCTCTACCTCACCACCGAAATCGGCGTGACCAGGAGTATCAATAATGTTAATCTTTACATCTTTGTATTGTACCGAAACATTTTTAGAAACAATCGTGATCCCACGTTCACGCTCTAAATCGTTGTTATCTAATATCAAATCTCCAGTTTGTTCGTTGTCACGAAAAATTGAACAAGAGTGTAAAATCTTATCAACCAATGTAGTTTTACCATGGTCAACGTGTGCTATAATAGCTATATTTCTAATTTTTTGCATAAAATGCGCCTATAAATTTGGCGCAAAGCTACGTTTTTTTATTGACTTTTTGAGCCATTCACTTACTTTTAAATCAAGACCATTTTTTCTTATATTTTGGAAATCAGCCTTTTGCCCAAAACAAAGTTGAACGTTTTTTGCCAGTGTTCTGAATACTTTTGATGATAAAATAACGTATTTTTGCATTATGGATATTCAGTTTGTTTTGATGCTTATTCTTTTTGTAGCAGCCTTAGGCTATGTTGCTCGTATGGTTTATCGTTCAATACATACAAAATCTGGCGCTTGCAATACAGGATGTGGAAAATGTGCAGCTAATTTCGACAACATACCTAGTCCTAAAAAATAATTGTCGATGCTTGATAAATTTGCAAACTATCTAAAAGAAAGACTAGCGATTACAGACGAGCAAGCAATGCAAGCTGTAAGTTGTTTAAACATCAAAAAGTATAAAAAAGGACAAAAGGTATTAAATGCAGGCGATCTAAGATCAGACGCTTTCTTTGTGAATTCGGGTTTGTTGCGTTGTTTTTCTATAGATGAAAAGGGGAAAGAGCATATCATACAATTTGCCCCAGAAAACTGGATGCTTACCGAGCGAGACAGTTCTGTTTTTAACATGCCCTCTGCCTTTTATATAGACGCCATCGAAGATACAGAGGTAGTAGTGATTAAAAAAGATTTCTTTCCCGGCATTAAAAACATTGTTCCAGAAATACTAGAGCTTAATATTTTAATGTTGCATAATTCTATTCGATTTATGCAAAAAAGAATCAACATGTTGCTAAGTGCGAGTGCCGAAGAAAGATATTTAAATTTTATTAATCTTTATCCAAATCTTACACTACGTGTGCCTCAATGGATGATTGCCTCTTATTTGGGCATTACACCCGAATCGTTGAGCAGGGTACGGAAAGATTTAGCAAACAAACATTTTAGATAAACGATATCCAATACTTACTCAGCATCAATCAACTCATTACAACTATTGATTTGTAGTTTCGTTCAGCAATTTTAGGATTATGAAAAAAGTTAAACAAGTAGCGGCAGTATTAAATCCGCCAGCACCACACATGGTTGGC
>CANHHZ010000036.1 GCA_947460275.1 Sphingobacteriaceae bacterium
GCAACAACAGTTCGTATTCCGGTAATGGGCGGACACTCAGAGTCGGTAAACATCGAGTTTGAAAATGATTTTGATTTGGCAGAGGTTACCGATTTATTGGCAAAAACCGAAGGCATAATTGTGGTTGACGACATTGCCAACCTTAAATATCCAATGCCAAAAGATGCACATCAAAAAGACGAAGTTTTTGTAGGCCGTATTCGCAGAGACGAATCGATGCCAAACACTTTAAACATGTGGATTGTTGCCGATAACTTACGTAAAGGCGCTGCAACAAATGCAGTGCAAATTGCCGAATACTTGGTGAAAAAAAAATTGGTATAAACTGATAAAAAACCAGAAAGTGATGCACAACAGCATCACTTTTTTTATATAAAAACAACCCTTAAATTGGATGAAAAAGTATTTTATTGTTTTATTGTTGGTGGTTCCATTGTTTGTGAAACCACAAAGCAAGGCTGAAAAACTGCAAGCTGCCTATCAAAATTTCGAAAACGATGATCAAGCCAAATATGCCATTACATCGGTTTGCGTATTGGATGCCCAAACCGGGAAAATCATCTTCGCAAAAAACGAAAATATAGGGCTCGCCACGGCATCAACCCTAAAAACCATTACATCGGCAACTGCGTTTAGCGTATTGGGCAAAGATTTTAAATACCAAACCACTTTAGGCTACAGCGGCGAAATTACCAACGGCGTTTTGCGTGGCGATTTAATTATTACCGGCAGTGGCGATCCAACTTTAGGCTCTTGGCGATACGAACAAAGCAAAGAAAATAACGTTTTAAATCTATGGACAAGCGCCATTAAAGCCGCTGGGATTAAAAAAATAGAGGGTTCGATAATTGGAGACGACAGCTTATTTGGTACGCAAAGCCTGCCCGAAGGTTGGATTTGGCAAGATATAGGAAATTATTACGGTGCCGGTACATCGGCCCTTACCTGGCGAGAAAACCAATTTGATGTGCATTTAAAACCCGGCAACAGCACAAATGACCCCGTAAGCATTTTAAAAACTGTTCCGGCAATGCCATATCTTACCCTAATCAACGAACTTAAAACAGGCACCAATGGCTCTGGAGATAATGCTTATGCTTTTTTGCCTCCATATACCAACTTAACTTATTTACGTGGAACTTGGGGCCTGGGCATCGGTAAAATAGGTATTTCATTAGCGCTTCCAGATCCCGCTTACGAAGCTGCTTTTAGACTACAAGACACCTTGCAACGCTTAGGTTTTAGCGTTACTGGCCAACCAAGCACAGCCAGAAGGTTAAACAGTGAAAGTAAAACTATTCCAAAAATTATACAACCATTAAATGTAATCACTTCACCAAGTTTAAGCGAAATTATTTACTGGTTCAATAAAAAAAGTATCAACCTTTATGGCGAACAATTGTTAAAAACCATTGCTTTAAACTTAGGTAAAAAAGCAAGCACCAACAATGGCAGCAATGCCGTAATCAACTTTTGGACAAATAAAGGCATCGACAAAAAAGCGTTGAATATTGTAGATGGCAGCGGCTTATCTCCAGCCACAAGGGTAACCACACTAGCTATGGCTTCTATCCTATTTCAGGCGCAAAAAGAAGATTGGTTTGCCGCTTATTACAATTCTTTTCCCGAAAACAACGGCATGAAACTTAAAAGCGGTAGCATTAACAATGTTTCGGCTTATGCCGGCTATTACACAGACAGCAATAGCAACAAATACATTGCGGTCATCAACATCAACAATTACAACGGTAGTGGTATTAGCAAAAAATTATTTAAGGTATTAGATGCTTTAAAATAAGTTTATTACCTTCAACAAATAAAACAATAAACAATGAAAATCAAGAACTTAGTCCTGCCACTTTTTGCAATTTTAAGTATATTTTTAGCTTGTAATTCCAATCCTCAAAATCAAGAAAACAACTATTTTAGCACTTCAGATACCGGCGTACTCAGCGGCGGCGTAAAAATGGTAACTATCAAAACGCCAAAAGGCGAGTTTAAGGTGTGGACCAAACGCATTGGCAACAACCCTAAAATAAAATTACTTTTGCTTAACGGTGGGCCGGGTGCTACGCACGAATATTTTGAGTGCATGGAAAGCTTTTTACCAAAAGAAGGAATTGAGTTTATATATTACGACCAACTAGGTTGCGGAAATTCTGACAACCCGAAAGATACCGCCATGTGGGATTTGGGCAGATATGTTGAAGAAGTGGAACAATTGCGCAGCGCCTTAAACCTCGACAAAAACAATTTCTATCTGTTAGGCCATTCATGGGGCGGAATTTTAGCCATGCAATACGCACTTAAATATCAACAAAACTTAAAAGGGCTGATAGTAAGCAACATGATGAGCAGCATACCTGCGTATGGCAAATATGCCGAGGAGGTTTTAGCTAAACAAATGGACCCAGAGGTATTGAAAAAAATTAGAGCCATAGAAGCCATAGGTGATTTTTCGAGCCCCGAATATATGGGCTTGTTGATGCCTAATTTTTATGTAAAACACATTTGTAGAATTCCGTTAGACCAATGGCCAGAGCCTGTAAATCGCTCTTTTGGAAAAATGAACCAATCGTTATACGTAACCATGCAAGGGCCGAGCGAGTTTGGCGTAGCCGGAAAATTATTAAAATGGGACGTAAGCAAAGAACTTAAAAACATAACCGTACCCGCATTAAGTGTTGGTGCACAGCATGACACTATGGATCCAAAACATATGGAATGGATGGCCTCTGCATTTACAAACGGCAGTTACTTGTACTGTGCAAACGGCAGTCACATGAGCATGTACGACGACCAGCAAACTTTCATGAAAGGCATTGTCAAATTCATGAAAAGTGTTGACGCCGGAGAAAAAAAGGTGAAATTTTAATTCTTATAACCCTTATTTAAGATAATTGCTAGCTTAGCGTATACATTGTTCAGCTTTATGAAATCTATTTTCCAAATTTTACTCTTTGTCGTTTTAAGCGCAAACACTTTTGCTCAAACCATAGAAGGCAATACCGAAAATTTTGCCAACAGCGAAAGCTTGGCCAATACAGAGATAGCCATTATTCCTGAGCCGGTAACACTGATTAAACAAACTGGGCATTTTGTGTTGCCATCAAACATAATTATACAAAGTAGTAAATCGGCAGAGTTGACTCAAACTGTTGCGTTTTTAAAAGAACGTTTTTCAACCCCCACAGGGCATTTTGTAAGTGTAATTCACACCTCATCGCCTATGGCAACTTTTAAGCTCATTTTAAATGATAAAGAAGATGCAACAATTGGCGCCGAGGGTTATCAGCTTTCTGTAAACACAAAACAAGTAGTAATTACGGCCAACAAACCAGCTGGTTTGTTTTACGGCGTACAAACTTTATTACAACTCTTACCGGCAGCGATAGAAAGCAAAGAAGAAGTAAAACAAGTAAAGTGGACAATTCCTTGTGTAGAAATTATCGATTATCCGCGTTTAAGTTGGCGTGGATTGATGTTTGACGTAGCTCGTCATTTCTTTACCAAACAAGAGGTAAAGCAATATATTGATGCCATGGTGCGCTACAAGTACAACATTTTGCATTTGCACCTCACCGATGATGAAGGCTGGAGAATAGAAATTAAAGGCCTACCAAAACTAACCGAAGTTGGCGCTTGGAATGTAAAGCGTGTAGGCACTTTTGGTGATTTTATTCCGCCTACGGCTGAGGAACCCCGCAATTATGGCGGTTTTTATACCCAAGAAGACATCAAAGAACTGGTAGCCTATGCCAAAGAACGTTTTGTAAATATATTACCCGAAATTGATGTGCCAGGACACAGTTTAGCGGCAATTGCATCCTACCCAGAATTATCATGCACCCCCGAAGCCATAAACTATAAAGTGCGCAGTGGCGAAAAGATTATGGATTGGAGCCGCGGTGCACCACCAATTGCAATGGTCGACAATACTTTGTGTCCTGCCAACGAAAAAGTTTATGTTTTTTTAGATACGGTAATCACACAAATTGCGCAATTGTTTCCTTTTGAATATATACACCTGGGCGGGGACGAAGCGCCGCACAATTATTGGGAAAAAAATCTGCAGATTAAAGATTTAATGAAACGCGAAAACCTAAAAACCATACCCGAAGTACAAGGTTATTTTGAACGTCGATTAGAAAAAATTGTACAGGCCAAAGGCAAAAAATTTATGGCTTGGGATGAAGTTTTAGAAGGTGGCGTTTCGCCAAGTGCGGCGGTAATGAGCTGGCGCTCGATGAAATACGGCACCGAAGCCGCTAAAGCCAACCACGAAGTGGTGATGAGCCCAACACAATATGCTTATTTAGATTATATGCAGGCAGATGCCATTACCGAGCCCAAAGTATATGCTTCTTTGCGTTTAAGCAAAGTCTATGAGTTTGACCCTGTTCCGGCAGATGTAAACCCCATTTATATTAAAGGCGGGCAAGCCAACTTATGGACAGAGCAGGTGTACAACATCCGCCAAGCTGAGTACATGACGTGGCCACGTGGCTTTGCCATTGCCGAAAGTGTGTGGAGCCCAAAAGACAAAAAAAATTGGCCTAACTTTTTTGCACGCACCGAACAACATTTTAAACGATTAGACATAGCCGAAACCAAATACGCCCCAAGTGTTTACGACCCCATTTTTTCGGTTAAACGCACGGCAGATAGGCAACTTTCCATTAGCTTAAGCACCGAAGTAGATGGCTTGGATATGTATTACAGTTTCGACAATTCTTTTCCAGACCGTTTTTATCCAAAATACACCTCGCCTTTGGCACCACCAATTGATGCCAAAGTGTTGAAAGTAATTACCTACCGCGGGAAAAACCCAGTTGGCCGTATGATGAACATGCCGATAGAAGAACTGGAAAAAAGAGCCGGAAAGAGGTAGTTTACTGACTGCCGTTATGCAGGGGAGTTTGAAGTTTGGAGTAAATACTCCAACTGAATATTTTTTTAGCAAATAATTAACAAATTATTATATATTTGCTGCATCATCAAGAACCCTTAAGTGGGTACCAACCGAGAGCAACACTCCGCGGTGGTAAAGTGATGAGGGCTTACAAGTCAAAATTAAATGTAATTATCCTCACTCTTTTCTTGTTGTAATTTTTAAAATTATTTAAACAATTATGAACAACGAAAAAGAAAACTCAACTCAAAGTCAGCCGAAACAACGTTTAATGTACTCGGAAGCGATGGAAATGTTACGAGCAGGATTAGCATCAAGAAATCTTCTTACCACGCAGCAATCAACAAAAAGTCAGCAGACCAAACAAGACCATACAATTGAAGTAATTTTTTTAAAGCGCTCAAAAAATCTGTATCAGAAAGAAAAAATCTAACTTTTAGCGTTTAAGAACCTGAAAGAAAAACAGACTATTAGCAATCGTTTATTAATAAGTGATTAAAATTTATCAAAAATATATTATATGAGAATGGAAAAAAATATCAAATTATCTTCAAAAACAACAATTAAAGAATACCAAATCATGTTGCAAGAAATGGACAAAGGTAAAATAGCAGATTTTATTTTTCTACGATTAACTGAAAGATACTTATTGCCAGTGGAAAATGTGCCAATAAAATATAAAAATGGTTTCTCTATTATGGCTAACTCTTGTCTTTTGATTGAAACCTATGAAAGTTTTAGACAAGGATGGGATGACACGTTTGCACAGGATCGTATACCATTTGAGTCATTTTTTAATAGAGAAAAGCTATTTAACGTTTTTCAAGATGATTCAAAAGAATTTTACATGAATATACGTTGCGGCATTCTTCATCAAGGCGAAACTAAAAAAGGATGGAAAATCACTAGAAAAGAAACACACCCTCTTTTTAGCCCAACTGAAAAAAAAATAAACGCCAACAAATTTTTAAAAACACTTAGAGTAGTTTTAGAAAATTACATAGCTTTACTTAAAACATCTAGTTGGGATGATGAAATTTGGATAAGATGTCGTGATAAAATGAATTTTATAATTAATAATAGCCAAAAAAATTTATGATTTATTTTGCATATGGTTCCAATATGGACTTAAACAGATTGCGAGAAAGACAAATTTCTTTTGAGTTTCTAGGAAAAGCGTTACTACCAAATTACATTGTAAAATTTAATAAAATTGCTTCAAAAAAAACAGGCATTGGTTATGCAAATATCGTTTATTCATCCGGTGTATTTGTAGAAGGAATTTTATATAGAATTGATAATATTGAAGTTTTAGACAACTATGAAGGTTATCCAAATCACTATGAAAAGCGTAGTATTGAGGTATTATTAAATAATGCACCGATTGAAGCAGTTGTTTATGTAGCACTGGATGAGAAAATTAACAATAATTTAAAACCAGAAAGAGCATATTTAAATAGGTTATTAAACGCCAAAGAACATCTTTCAGAACATTATTTTAACAAATTAAAAAACACTCAAACAATAGATTAAATATAGATTAGCTATTTGAAACCATCATAGTTAGGATAAGTTGAAAACTGCATTTTGTAATAATAAAAAAATGAAACTAACAACAAAAAAATAATCGCTAGAGAATTATTGATAATACTTTTATCAATGATTATTTGCCTAATTGCATTTATTTATGCAAGTATTTTAGAGAATAATTATGCTATAAAAGAACAAAAAATGATGAATGATCTCGAAAAGTATAGTAGTCAAATAGACTCTTGCTTATTTGAATTTCGGAAAAATCCAAAAATAGATTCTCTTTATAAATTACAAACGACTTTTTATACCAATTATCTCGAAGCATTTGATATTGATAGTTCGGATAATCGAAACTATTTTTTTTGGAAAAATCTAAGAAAATCGATAAAAGACAGCACTTTTAATTTTTCGTATGCTAACGACGAAATTATGTCTGAAATCCAAGCAGGAAATAATGAACACACTTCGAAGTTGAAAGAAATACTACTAGTTCAAAAATTAAGAAGATTAAATACTTACCTCGGAGATTTAGCTGATATTAAATTTGAGTTCAAGTATTTTGCTTTAAACAATAACTATGAAAGATATCTTTCCAGTGATGATTGGAAAAAATATGAGGAAATCAGATGGCAAGAAAGAAAAATTGAAAATGACATTGATGAGAAAATCAACTATTTTGACTACAAGGACTACTATGTTCTTTATTCATTTACATTTTGTCTTAGCGTATTATTCATTTTAAGATATTTATTTTATTTTGTTACATGGTGTTTTAAAATTTTAAAACAAAATTAACTTTAAAAAACAACCCGTGTTGAGCGTAGCTTGAATAATTTCAATTAGAAAAAAATTAAAGTAAAAGAAGAATTAAAATTGAAACAAAGCAAAGCAATGTCTGAAATTTAAATGTATTCCACACAAATAAACCATATTAAAATTGCGTTAAGGCCATTAAAATGCTTTTCAAAAACTATTCAAAAGGTTGTTATCAAAAAAAAGTTGCTCAAAAACCTAAAAAAATATATGGAAAAGGACAAAGAACAACAGAATAGCAATTATGACTATAAAGCAACAGAAGAAGCTAGACTGAGGGCAGGAGCAATACGCATAGCGAAATATATCCGTTATTCTGAATTACTAATGGAAAAAGCTAAAGAGAAAAAGCGGCCGTTAATGTACTCGGACCTAATGTCACGTATCACCCAACGATTAGCATCAAAAAATCTTCTTACCAAGGAGCAAACAACGAACGTTCAGCCGATCAAACAAGATAATACTATAGAAATAACGTTCTTGAAGCGTTCCAAAAATTCGGATCAGAAATAAAAAATATATAACAATAAAATAATGAATTTTACAATTAAATAATAACCTATAATTTGAACTGAACGTTATGAAATATTTTTTTTTAATCTTTATTACCATTAGCCTAAATTGCTTCTCGCAAAATTTACAAAAACTAGATGAAAATAATGGCTTTCGCGATATAAAGCTGGGGAGTGAAATCAACAAATATCAAGATGAAATTGAGGCAACTGTCAGTAATCATTTAGTATATGTTAACAATAACCCTTACTCCATAAGTTATGGGTATGATTATGCCATTAAGAGACCAAACAATAAATATGAAAGAATTGGAGAGGCTAAAATATTAGGTATATTTTTAAGTGTTTATAAAGGTAAAATACGAGAGATTAGAGTTGTAACCGAATTTAGAGCAGAAACTTATGAATTAATGAAACTTGCTTATGGAAATTCCTGGTTAGGCGAGTCTTCGATTACAGCGAATTGGTTCACTAAAAAAATTTTCTGTTCTTTAAATGCTACACCACCCAAACCGGATATTACAATAATTACTTATACAGATAGATATATTGACGACCAATTTGATTTAGAAAATAGAATTAAAGAAAAAGATGAATTAAAATTGAAACAAAGCAAAGCAATTTCTGAATTTTAAAGGTATTCAACACAATTAAATCGTATAAAAATTGCGATATGGCAATTAAAATGCTTTCAAAAGACTATTAAAAAGGTTGTTGTCAACAAAAAAGCTGGCAAAAAACCTAAATATATGGAAAAGGGCAAGGAACAACAGAATAGCAATTATGACTATAACGCAACAGAACCAGAAGAAGATGGACTGTGGGCAGGAGCACTACGTATGGCGAAGTACCTTTCTAAGTCGAATTATCATTAAATCTTAGGTTTAAGATAAAGCATCGGAAATAGTATCCACTAAAAACAACTCTTACGATGAGGATTTAATCTATCAATTCATTTAGTTCGTTACTACTTCAAAAAACAACAATTTATTTATATTTTTTATTAAACACAAATAAACAACTTCACAATTTATCCCCCACTTTATGAAATCTTTTTTTATTATATTTTTTACATTATCAGTCAACCTTGTTTTTGCTCAAAAAACATATTATGGATATCAGCCACGAGACAACCAAAAAGAAAGTTCCCAACTGTCAGATATTTCATTGAACCTAACCGTAGAAGGAAGAACTTTTGGAATAACTCTTGATGGTAAATTAAGTTCGTACTCAGCATTAATGGGCGACGAGATTAATAAGGACTACAGTGGGAAAATTGACAAAGTTGGAAATGTTGAAATCAAATACGATTACTCAAAACGTGTAGAAAGTATTGGTGATAACAAAATTAAATATTCATCGGGAAAAATGGAATCTATTGGGGAATATGAGGTGCTATATGATTATAATGGGCAATATAAAGGGACCCGAAAAAAAACAAATTACAGAGTTTGGCGTTAAAAAATATTGACTGGTTTAAATATCATTTTTTTCAGCGTCAAATAAATCTAAAATAATTACAGACTGTGTTTGTAGCAATCACGTCGGCGTGGACTCCACCGAAAGCCTTCCAATTTTTTACTTAAACCAACTCCATTTCGGGCAATTCAATGCCCGAGGTTAGTCGTTGTTCCTTGGTCTTTGCTCCCTACTCTCCCAACATTTCCACCAAATCCCCCACATCCAAATCAAACGCATTTACACTATGCTGTGCTTTGGTATAAAATGGATTACGTTCTGCCAATTTCATCTCAATGAAAGTGAGTAATTGCTCATCGTTCATGTTGGCAATTAATGGGCGTTTTTGTCGGTTGTGTAAGCGAGAGACCAATTGGGCAGGCTGCATTTGCAGATAAACAGTTTTACCGTTGGTGTTCATCCAATCCATATTGCCGAAAAAGCAAGGCAAGCCCCCACCTGTGGCCACCACACAATTAGGAGGGTAAGGATAGTTTTTTAAGGTTTCATTTTCTAACTGTCTGAAAGCAGCTTCGCCATGTTCGGCAAAATACTCGGCAATGCTTTTGCCTGTTTGCGCTACAATAACGGCGTCTAAATCTATGACAGAGCAGTTTAGCTTTTGCGCCAATTGCTTGGCCTTTGTACTTTTGCCGCAGCCCATAAAACCTACTAAAAATACTTTCATTATTAAGCTAATTTAATTCGAGGGTCTACCCAGGCATACAACAAATCAACTAAAATATTAACGACCACAAAAACAAAGGCAATAAACAATATAGCGCCCATTACCACCGGAAAATCAGACATTTCTAAAGCAGTAACCGTTGTTCGGCCCAAGCCATTGTAACCAAAAATATATTCTACAAAAAAAGAACCAGCCAATAAGGAGGCAAACCATCCCGAAATAGCGGTGATAACAGGGTTTAAGGCGTTTTTTAAAGCGTGTTTGTAGATGATTGCATTTCTGCTCAAACCTTTTGCTTTAGCAGTGCGGATGTAATCTTGAGCCAAAACATCGAGCATGGCACTACGGGTAAGTTGCACAATTATGGCCAAGGGGCGCAAACCCAAAGTAAGCATTGGCAACCATAAATTTTTCCAAGTAATGATCTCGCCTTTAAACGGATCGTAACTGTATAAACTGCCGCTCATGTTTAGTCCTGTATAATCGGCCAACACGAAACCAAAAAGCCAAGCAATAATAATCCCCGCAAAAAAAGATGGAGCAGATATGCCCAGAATAGCAAAAGAATTTGCGGCATTGTCTATCCAAGTACCTTGGTTAACCGCCGAAAGCACGCCCAAAAAAACACCAATTACCGTAGCAAAAAACATTGCTGTTAAAGCCAAGATAAAAGTATTTGGCACCGTTTCAGAAAGTATGCTGGTTACATCCCGCTTGCTTTGATACGATCGACGCAAATAAGGGATTTTGGCCACTACAACATCTTCTTTTACCTTAAACAGCGGATGATAACCATATTTTTCTTGATTTTCGGCCGTATTTGAATGGATGCTAATTGGCAAAATATCGTTGAGGTAAAGCATAAATTGAACAGGTTTTGAGCGGTCTAAGCCAAACTCTTTACGTACGGCTTCTAGCGATTGTACATCAGCGCGTTGTCCCATGGTCATTCGGGCCGGATCACCAGGCAACACATTAAACAGCACAAAAACAACAGCAATTACGCCAGCCATCACCGCTAGTCCGTATAAAAACTTTTTAAATGCGTAGGCTATCATGGGTTTAAATATTTTTTGGTTAACACCTCAAAACTAGGCAAGCTATGGTGGTGCCATTTATTGACAATTATGCCATCTTTTAACAACAATATGCCAGGATTTGCCCTTATCATGCTTTTAAGCGGTACGGCATCAGCATAAAAAATTTCCATCCCTAATTTTCTTGTTTTACTAAACAAGCTTGCTTCTTTTTCGGCAGTCGCCGTGAGCAAAACCGTGCGCATATTGTATTGTTGATTAAGCTTTAAAACCAAAGTATTGATTTGGGCCAGTGCTTTTTCATTGGTCTCCTTTAAATTATAGGCTACAACTACCAAATTGTAATATGGATTTTCGATAATTTCTTTGGTATAATCAGTTCCCGAAGCATCGGTAATCATCAAATCCTTTATTTTAATCTCTACCCCTTTTTTAAGCAATTTTCTTTCGGGTGTACCTACCACTTCCCAATTGCTATCCTTCCAAACCTCAAGCTTTAAATAATCTTTATCGCTCATGGTTTTAGTTTCGCCAGTTGCTTTGTTTTTAAGTTGGTATAAAATTAGGTATTCATCAGGCAAAGCACCTGCCGGAATTTTCATGGAGTTAGGTATACTTACACCAACTTTATAGGGCAAAAAATCGATAATGGGTAAATAGTTGTAAGTAAATAAGCCAAAAAGTAAGGATATAGCCGCCAAAAACAGCAATAATCGTTTTTGCCAAACCAAATTTAAAATAACAGGTTTTAAGCTATGGCGATGGATAAACAAATAAATAATGAGTACCAATAAAACCAAATCTTTGCCAAAAGATTGCCAAGGCGTTAGCGGAATGGCATCGCCAAAACAGCCACAAGAAGTAACAACTTTAAAAGCTGCCGAAACAAAAGTAAGCGCTGTAAAAAATAAAATTAAGGCTAGCAGACCTTTGGCAACCTTATCCGACCAAAAGCCAAGCAACAAAAGGGCGCCTAAAACAATTTCTAAGACACATAGAAAAACGGCAATGGCAGTAGCCCAATTGTTTAAAAAAGAAAGATGGAAAACATCAAAATATTCTTGGAGTTTATACGAAAAGCCAAGCGGATCGTTTATTTTAATTAATCCCGAAAAAATAAATAAAATGCCAACAAACCACCTCGAAAATTTTAAAGCTACTTGTTGCATATTGATTTAAATTTATTTTACATCCAATTTAATTAACGCAAAAACCGAATAGTTGAGCATATCTTGATAATTGGCTTTAATCCCTTCTGAAGCCACTGTTTGACCTAAGTTATCTTCAATCTGTTTTACCCTAAAAATTTTCATCAAAATCAAATCCGTTAACGAGCTTATGCGCATGTCACGCCAAGCTTCGCCATAATCGTGATTTTTGGCAAACATCAATTCTTTGGTTTCATTTACACATTTGTCAAATAAGGTTTCTACCACCTGCACATCCATTTCTTGTGGATCATTTGCGGTAAGCTCCAGCTGCAACATCGCAATTACGCAATAGTTTACAATTCCGATATATTCGGAGGTAATGTCTTCGCCAACTTTAGAAACTTTTTTTTCTTCCAAAGTACGGATGCGCTGTGCCTTGATAAAAATTTGGTCAGTAATAGACTCTGGCCTCAAAATGCGCCAAGCCGTTCCATAATCTTTGGTTTTTTTTAAAAAAAGCGATTTACAAACCGCAATAACGTTGCTATACTCTTGTGATGTGTTAAGTGCCAAAACAAATAAAATATTAGATTAAAGCTATTTTAATACCTATTTTTGTATCAAATGATGGCTAAAGATACGTTTTTAAACCGAAAATCAACACTAAATTGCAAAGGCCAACTGGTAGATTTAAACATCCCAGTGGTTATGGCCATTCTAAATATTACCCCTGATTCATTTTATGGTAACAGCCGAATAAACACTGTCGATAAA
>CANHHZ010000037.1 GCA_947460275.1 Sphingobacteriaceae bacterium
CAGGTAATGGCATTTGGAATGTGTTTTTTCATTTTTAAAGTTATAGGTTAAAAGTATAAAGCTTAAAAACTTTATACTTTAAACTATGATTATCCGTTCATACCCATTAAAAATTCTTCGTTTGTTTTTGTGCCCTTAATTTGTGCTTGCACCAACTCCATAGCTTCTTGACTGTTCATATCGGCCAAATGGTTACGCAGTACCCAAATTCTTTGAAGGGTTTCTCTATCAAGTAATAGATCGTCTCTTCTGGTACTCGAAGCTGTGATATCAATGGCAGGGAAAATACGTTTGTTGGCTAATTTGCGGTCTAATTGTAGTTCCATGTTACCAGTTCCTTTAAATTCTTCGAAAATTACCTCGTCCATTTTAGATCCTGTATCCGTCAATGCAGTAGCCAAAATAGTTAATGAACCACCTTTTTCTATATTACGGGCTGCACCAAAGAAACGTTTTGGTTTGTGTAAGGCATTTGCATCAACACCACCTGATAAGATTTTACCAGAAGCAGGGGCTGTGGTATTGTAAGCTCTTGCTAAACGCGTTATTGAATCTAAAAGAATAACTACATCATGTCCACACTCTACCAAACGCTTAGATTTTTCTAAAACGATATTGGCAATTTTTACGTGGCGCTCTGCAGGTTCATCAAAAGTAGAGGCAATTACCTCTGCTCTTACGCTTCTTGCCATATCTGTTACCTCTTCAGGGCGTTCGTCGATCAATAAAATAATTAGATAAACTTCTGGATGGTTTTTAGCAATGGCATTAGCAACCTCTTTCAATAAATTTGTTTTACCAGTTTTTGGTTGTGCGACAATCAATCCACGCTGACCTTTACCTATCGGGGTAAATAAGTCCATAATTCGGGTTGAATAATTACTGCTATCCGTAAATAAATTTAATTTTTCGGTAGGGAAAAGGGGCGTTAAATAATCAAAAGGAACACGGTCGCGAACATCGGCAGGAATACGGCCATTGATGCTAATTACTTTTACCAAGGGAAAATATTTTTCGCCTTCTTTTGGTGGGCGGATACTTCCGTTAACGGTATCTCCGGTTTTTAAACCAAATAATTTAATTTGCGATTGAGATACATAAATATCATCTGGCGAAGAAAGATAATTGTAATCAGCAGAACGCAAAAACCCATATCCATCGGGCATAATTTCTAAAATACCTTCGTTAGTAATGGTATTGTCGAAGTCTAGATTAGAGTAACTGGTTTCGTTTGATTTATTTTGATTAGGATTTTTTTGAGGTCGATTATCTTCTCTAGGCGCTCTTTCTTCTTTGATAGGTTTTTCTTCTGCTTTTGCAGATATATTTTTTGTCTCCTTAGTAGGTCTTGTTTTTTCTTCTCTTGGTGTGTTTTCTTTTTTTGCCTGCTGCTGTAATTTAACGGCAATAGTTTCTAAACGTTCAGGATCGTCGTTAAAATCTGGAGGCATCACCGAAACAGTTGGCTGTGTGTGTGAAACTTCGTTGCTTATTTTGGGTTCGTCAAAAAGAGTAATCCTTTCGCGTTCTGGCGCTGTATTTTTGTCATCTTTAGCAATTCTAGCTCTTTTCTTAGCCACTGGTTGAACTACATTTTCTCTGCTTTCTTCAACTTTTATTTCTATTGTTGTGTTGCTTTTTTGGGCTTGCTGCTGTAAAATTTGTTCGATGAGATCGTTTTTACGTAACTCGTCTGCATTAACAATACCTTCGTTTTTTGCTAACTCACGTAATTCTGCGGTAAGTTTTTCAGTTAATTCTGTCTTATTAAACATTATGTGTGTTTGTCGAGAAATATTAAATTGGGTTTATCAAAAAATATAGCGGAAAAATGTCTTTAAAACATTTAGATTAAAATAATGCGATTGAAATTTTTCTGGGATATTGAGATAAACTTTGAGAATTATTGCACAATTTTATGTATTTACAAATTAAGAAGCAACTAAATCTTAAAAAAGTTTTAAAATTTTTAAAAATAATAGGGTTAAATGCACTAAAAAAATCGCTAATATTTGCATCTTTGTGCACCTTAGCCTTTAAAAATGAACAAAAAACAGCTTTTTGAGCAAATCCAAAAAAAGAAATCTTTTTTATGTGTAGGCTTAGACCCCGTCCTAGACAAGTTGCCTAAACATTTGTTAAAATATAACGATCCTATTTTAGAGTTTAACAAACAACTTATAGATGCAACGCAAGATTTGTGTGTAGCTTACAAGCCCAATACTGCTTTTTATGAAAGCCGAGGGGTAAAAGGTTGGGAAACGCTAGTAAAAACTTGGCAGCATTTTCCAAAGGATGTTTTTACCATTGCCGACGCCAAGCGTGGAGATATAGGTAATACTTCAGCCATGTATGCTGAGGCTTTTTTTAACGAAGAAAGTTCGGAAATGAGTTTCGACTCAATTACGGTGGCGCCATACATGGGCGAAGATTCTATTTCTCCTTTTTTGGCCTATCCAAATAAGTGGGTAATTTTATTGGCCTTAACTTCAAATAACGGAAGCAAAGATTTTCAAGTTCAACAAATTGGCGATCAAAAATTATACGAAAAAGTTATCAAAACTTCCTCGCAATGGGCAAATAGCGATCAATTGATGTATGTTGTTGGGGCTACCAAAGCACATGAATTTCAACATATCCGCCAGTTGGCACCCGATAATTTTATATTGGTACCCGGAGTGGGCGCACAAGGCGGAAGTTTGGCTGATGTTTGCGCATATGGATTGAATACACAATGTGGTTTGTTGGTTAATGCAGCTAGAAGCATAATTTATGCCAGTAATGGCCTAGATTTTGCCGATAAAGCGAGAGAAGAGGCGCTGCGTATGCAACAAGAAATGGAGCAAATTTTAATCGCCGCAAAATTGGTATGATTAAAAAACTCGATTTAAAACTCATTTCAGCTTTAGTTACCATTGCTATTGTTTGGGGAACCACCTATTTGGGCATTCGAGTGGCTGTTGAAACCATTCCTCCGTGGTTTGTAACCGCTATGAGACAAGGTATTGCGGCCGTTATTCTTATTTTTATACTGCTAAGTAAAAATGAATTGAAATGGATAGGTTGGAAAAAATTTGCCCAGCAAATTTTACTATCGAGTTTAATGATTATTCTGGCCAATGGAATGACCACCCTAGCCGAGCAAAGTGTTCCTAGTGGCTTAACATCTTTGCTTAATGCTTTTTCGCCAATTGTAATTTTTCTAGGAAGTGTAATTGTTGGTTTACAGAAACCAACTCTAAAAGGATTTGTAGGGGTAATTATTGGGTTTTTAGGAGTTGCTTTTATTTTTAGAGATGGCTTTACCGATTTACTAGATCCAAATTATCGAATGGGTATTTTTTACATCTCTATCGCTATATTGGCCTGGACCAGTGGGACTATATATACCAAAAAGCATGTCATTTCAAATGCTAATATTTTTCTAAACTTATTTTACCAATTTAGTTTTGCATGTTTAGTGCAACTAGTTTTTGCTTTTTTGTTCTCTAAAAATATTGAGCCTAGCACATGGAGTTCATCAGGCATGTTTTCTGTTGTTTATTTAGGTGTATTTGGTTCGGTAATAGGCTATTTTTGTTACAGTTATGCGCTTAAAAGGATAACAGCCAGCGAAGTTTCCATTTTATCTTATTTTAATACCGTTATTGCCATATTTTTAGGGTGGTTAATTTTAAATGAAGTAATTACCCTCGATTTGCTTATTGCAACCGCTTTAATAATTATTGGAGTTTTTATAACCAATTACAAAAAGAAAGTTCAAAAATCGGTGTAATAAAATTTCTATTCAGCTCAAAATTTTTGATGATAAAGGTTATAAATTTCTTTTAAATTATTTTTATTTCTTTTTGGTTTATAGCTCCGTTCTTTAAGGTTAAATTTTAGCTAAAATGCTTTTTATTAGTCGTTTATCGCTAAATTTATTCATGAATTTTCACGAAGATTTTTTGCATTTTATCTGGCAATTTAGGCTTTTTAGTACGTCTGAACTTTACACTACGCAAGGGGAAAGACTATTGATTTTGCAAACTGGAACGTTGAATAAAAACGCTGGTCCAGATTTTTCTAAAGCCAAGCTGTTAATAGGTAGTACTACTTGGGTAGGCAATGTAGAAATTCATCTCAAATCATCAGATTGGTTGCTTCACCAACATCAGTTGGATAAGGCTTATGACAATGTAATTTTGCATGTAGTTTTTGAAAATGATAAACCAATTTATAGAAGCGATAATACGCTTGTGCCAACTTTAGTTTTAAAACATCTTTTCTCGGAACAATTATTTTTAAATTATCAGCAATTAATTAGTAATGCCAATGATTTTCCTTGTCAAAAGCACATTGGAGATGTAGATGAGTTTCTAATTCATAATTTTTTATCGAGGGTTTTGGTAGAACGGTTGGTCGACAAATCAACAGAAGTTTATGACCACCTTGCTAATTTAAAAAACGATTGGGACGAGGCTTTTTACCATTTAATGGCCAAAAATTTTGGTTTTAAAGTAAACGCGGTTCCAATGCAAATGCTTGCACAATCTTTGCCACAGCAATTGTTTGCCAAGCACAAAAACAATCCACTCCAAATAGAAGCTTTAATTTTTGGACAAGCGGGATTCTTAAATCAAGAATTTCAGGAAGCCTACCCGCAAAGCTTAAAAAGAGAATATTTGTTTTTACAAAAGAAATACGACTTAGTTCCTCTAGATGTTTCTGTTTGGAAATTTTTGCGGATGAGGCCTCAAAATTTCCCAACCTTAAGATTGGCACAGTTCGCTGCTCTAATTCTTAATTCAAACCATTTATTTGCTAAAATTTTAGCTATCGATGAGGTAAAGGATTTGCAAAAAATATTTGAAGATTTGCCAGTAAATTTATTTTGGAAAAATCATTATCACTTTAATAAACCCACTCTAAATGTAAATCTTCAACTCGGAAAAAAATCAATCGAAAATTTGCTTATAAATTCTTTAAGTTTAGCGATGTTCGCCTATGGTAAAGCCTCAGATCAACAAAAATATGTAGATAAGTCGTTGGTGTTGTTAGAAAATTTGCCTGCCGAAAAAAACGCTATTATCGAACAATTTACGCGTTTTAATGTTAAAGTGAAAAGCGCTTTTTACTCTCAAGCTATTTTGCATCTTAAAAAAAAATACTGCAATGAAAAAAAATGTCTAAATTGTGGTGTCGGAATTAAAATTTTTAAACACTAAAATGTTTCAACGTATAGTTACTTTTTTTGAAAAGCGAAGTTTTGGTGTCTCAACCTACCTCGCAAACTGCCTAAACATGAGTACCGCCAAGGTGCGCTTATTCTTCATCTATTCTTCGTTTTTAGCGGTCGGATTCCCTGTTTTATTTTACATTACGGCCGCGGTGTTGCTCGATATTAGACTTTACATGAAAAAAGTAAGGCTAAAAGTTTGGGATATTTAAATAAATCATAACTATAATTAGTCATCAAGTTTCAAAATATCTGCAATTTCATGAAAACCTTTTTCTGCAGCAAGGTCTGCAGGTATCTTTCCTTCGTCGGTTTTTAATGTGATATCAGCCCCTTGCTCTAAGAGTGAAATAATCAATTCTATATTGCCTAACTGGGCAGCAGTATGTAATGCCGTTAACCCTGTTTTTTGACATACATTTGGGTAAGCGCCTGCAGATAATAAAATTTGTACAATGTTTAAATTGTTGGCCAATGCCGCAGAGTGAATTGGAAAGATGTTGTATCCATTTTTGCTTTGTATGTTTACATCAGCACCTTTCTCTACTAAAAATGTAACAATGTTTTCATGTGCAAAATAGCAAGCAAGACCGAGAGGTGTGAAGCCAGAATCGCAATTTTCATCAATAATGCTTGGGTTTTGCGCTAAAATAGAACCAACTCCTTCAAGTTTTCCAAGCGCACAAGCATCATAAATATCCAATTGGGGTATAAAGTTTGCAATGGAGTTTGCGATAGCTTCTTTTTTATAATAGCAGGCTAGCAATACAGGTGTGGTTTGATAAGATGTAGTTGCAGTTGCTAATTGTGGTTCTTGGCCAAGTAAAGCGATAATTTCCGACAAGTTGTCGTTTTCAATAAGTTTTTCTAACTCTTTAATATCCATTTAAATGGTCTAAAACAATTCTTTAAGGCAGTAAAATTAATGCAATTTAATATATTAGCCGTAAGTATTCAAAAAATATTTGAGTTAATTAAATTTATTATACCACACAACAACTATATATTTTATATTTGTTGATAATTTATTCATCACTATAATGTCGATAAAGACAAATCAATTTAAAAGCAATTCATTTAAATCAGAAGCTGAGCCTGCCAAAACGGATCAGAGACAAACTTCAGCTAAAACTGATAAAACAAACAGAGATCCTTTGCCATCTTTTGATTTAAAAGATGGTAGGATGATAAAAATCATCGGACTTCTATTTATCATACTTTCCATTTATTTTTTGGTGGCTTTTACTTCATATTTGTTTTCATGGCAGGAAGATCAAAGCTATGTAACAGCTGCGAACGGGGGTTGGAGCAATTTGTTTAAAACGCTAGACGAACTAAAACAAAGTGGAGTTCAAGATCCAGTTGTTCAAAATTGGTTAGGTAAAGTTGGCGCCTTACTTTCTCATCAATTTATATATGAGTGGTTTGGTATAGCCTCTTTCTTATTTGTGTTTGTATTTTTTGTTATCGGTTACCGTTTATTGTTTAAAGTAAAAATATTTGCTACTCAAAAGGTATTGGCTTATAGCTTATTCTTATTGTTATTTACTTCATTTACATTTGCATTTTTTCATTCTTTTTTTGAAGAGACCCCCCACTTTTTAGAAGGCCAATTTGGTTTCTGGAGCAATAAGTTGTTGGTTGCACAAATTGGACAAACGGGTGTATTGGGTCTTGTTGTGTTTTTAGCTCTTTCTGTTTTAATTATAGCTTATAATATCGATTTTAAATTTCCGGAAAGGCAAAAAAGTATTGACATCAACGAACCAGAAATTCCAAGTCATATTGAATTATTGAGCGAAGAATTGGCCGAACCAGTAGAGTTTGATTTAAAAGCTAAACCTACAAATGAACCCAAAAAAGAACAGAACATCATTTTAACGCCTAGTCGTTTTAATGAATTAGAAGAAACGGAAAAGCCAGACTTTGATTCACTTCCTTTGGACTCAAACGTACTTTTAAATGCAAGTTCCGAATCTCCAGAAACTACAGAGCCCACTTTTACCATAGAAAAAACCGAAGAAGAGGCAAAAGCCGAACAGCTTGTGCAACAGTTTGGGAATTACGATCCAACATTAGATCTTGCTTCGTATAAAAAACCACACCTAGATTTATTAGAAAATCACGGAGCTAGAAAAATCTCGGTAAATGCCGAAGAGTTAGAAGCTAATAAGAATAAAATTGTAGAGACCTTAAATCATTACAATATTGAAATTGATAAAATTAAGGCAACCATTGGGCCAACAGTAACTTTATATGAGATTATTCCTGCGCCTGGGGTTCGTATTTCTAAAATAAAAAACCTTGAAGATGATATTGCCTTAAGTTTGGCAGCATTAGGTATACGTATTATTGCGCCTATGCCAGGCAAGGGAACTATTGGTATAGAAGTGCCAAATATGCATCCAGAAATGGTTTCTATGCGAAGTATATTAGCGACAGAGAAGTTTCAACAAACTACAATGGATTTGCCAATTGCCCTGGGTAAAACCATATCAAATGAGGTTTATATTGCCGATTTAGCAAAAATGCCGCATTTATTAGTGGCTGGTGCTACTGGCCAGGGTAAGTCGGTAGGTATCAATGCCATCTTAGTGTCGCTACTTTATACTCAGCATCCTTCGCAACTTAAATTGGTTTTGGTTGATCCAAAAAAAGTAGAGCTTACTTTATTTAATAAAATTGAAAGACACTTTTTAGCCAAATTACCCGGAGAGGCAGATGCCATCATCACCGATACTAAAAAAGTGGTAAACACTTTAAATTCCTTGTGTGTAGAAATGGATCAACGTTACGATTTATTGAAAGATGCACAAGTAAGAAACTTAAAAGAATACAACGAAAAATTCATCAAACGCAAATTAAATCCTAACAATAACCATCGCTTCTTGCCTTATATAGTGCTTATTGTTGATGAGTTTGCTGATTTGATGATGACTGCAGGGAAAGAGGTAGAAGCCCCTATAGCGCGTTTAGCACAGTTGGCTCGAGCCATTGGTATCCACTTGGTGTTAGCTACTCAACGCCCGTCTGTAAATATTATCACGGGTACTATTAAGGCCAATTTCCCGGCTAGGTTAGCTTTTAGGGTATTGTCTAAAATAGATTCGAGAACCATATTAGACAGTGGTGGAGCAGATCAATTGATTGGTAGGGGAGATATGCTTTTATCCACTGGAAACGATTTAATTAGGTTGCAATGTGCTTTTGTAGACACACCAGAAGTAGATAGAATTTCTGAGTTCATCGGTAACCAACGTGGTTACCCAGAAGCTTATCAGTTGCCAGAATACGTAGATGAAAATGCCGAATCTACCAGAGGCGACTTTGATCTTGATGATAGAGATCCGTTATTTGAAGAAGCTGCACAATTGATTGTTACGCACCAGCAAGGATCTACTTCTTTGATTCAGCGCAAAATGAAATTGGGCTACAACCGAGCAGGAAGAATTATCGATCAATTAGAAGCAGCAGGAGTAGTTGGCCCATTTGAAGGAAGTAAGGCTCGTGAAGTTTTACTACCAGATCAATACGCTTTGGAACAATTCTTGAGTAACTTAAAAGACAAGCAATAATTGCTTGACACCATTTTTAATTTAAATAACATGAAAAAAATAATCATATTGGCGCTTGTGGCATTTGGATTTACTGCAAATGCACAAACAGACGCAAAGGCGAAGCAAATATTGGCAGAAGTAAGTAAGAAATACCGTTCTTACGATGTAGTTAAAACCGATTTTAGTTTTACCTTAAATAATGCTCAGGCTAAGGTTAAAGAAACCCAGCAAGGTACTTTATACGTAAAAGCAAATGCGAACAAATATAAAGTAGCCATGACCAATCAAGATTTGATAAGTGATGGAAAAGTACAATGGACATATCTTAAAAATGATAAGGAAGTACAAATTTCTAACGTAGATTTAAGTGGAGATGCACTTAATCCTGCCAAGATATTTACCATTTATGAGAAAGGATTTAAATATTTATACACTGGAGATAATAAAGTAGGCGCTAAAACTTATCAAATGATTGATTTGTCGCCAATTGATATTAAAAAATCGGTATTTAAGGTAAGATTAAGTATCGATAAAGCCACTAAACAAATCACCAATGTGGTTATTTTCGAAAAAAATGGAAATACTTACACTTACAATGTGAAAACTTTTTCGCCAAATATAAAAGTTCCTGAATCAACTTTTTCATTTGACCCTAAAAAATATCCGGGAGTTGAAGTAGTAGATTTAAGGTAAGGCACACTATTATTTTTCTAAAGGGTTTAAGTTAACTTAAACCCTTTTTTAATTGCGCTTTTTTAATTATTATTGCTAAACTATAAATCATAGCATCTTTTGAAAATTACATTTTTGGGCACAGGCACTTCACAAGGTATTCCGGTTATTGGGTGTGGCTGTGTGGTGTGTAAATCATCGGATAGTAGAAACCAACGCCTGCGTGTTTCTCTTTTAATAGAAATAGACGATGCCACCATTGTAATTGATAGCGGTCCAGATTTTAGATACCAAATGTTGCGCCAAAATGTAAGGGATTTAGATGCCATTTTATTTACCCACGAGCATAAAGATCACGTTGCAGGTTTAGACGATATCAGGCCTTTTAATTATATTCTTAAAAAACATATAGATGTTTATGCAACAGAAAGGGTGCAAGAGGCCTTAAAAAGAGAATTTTCTTATATTTTTTCGGATATCAAGTACCATGGGATACCCCAAATAAAGCTTTATACCGTAAATGAGCAACCTTTTATTATTGGGGGTACAACGATTATCCCTATAGAGGTCATGCATTTTAAACTGCCTGTTACTGGTTACAGAGTGAAAAATTTTACCTATATCACCGATGCCAAAACCATTTCAGATTCTTCTTTCGAAAAAATAAAAGGCACTAAAATACTGGTTATAAATGCTTTACAAAAAGAAGCACACATTTCTCATTTTACTCTTGATGAAGCCATAGCTTTTGCGAATAAAGTAGGTGCCGAGCAAACTTATTTTACACACATGAGTCATAATTTAGGTTTGCACAGCGAAATAGAAAATGAATTACCCTCTAATATTAAATTGGCCTACGATGGCTTAAGTTTTGAACTAGATTGATATATTTGTAGCATCAGTTACCTACAAGTGACGGCTATCGGGATGGTAGACGCACCAGCAGGTGGCGACCCTGTTTTCTATCAGGGTGGTATAAACACCAGTTTTTGAATGTTTGAAAATATACCCAGGTGGCGAAATTGGTAGACGCACCAGCTTGAGGGGCTGGCGCCCTTATGGGTGTGGGAGTTCGAATCTCCTCTTGGGTACAAAAACCGCTTTTTAAAATTTTAAAAAGCGGTTTTTTGTTTCTTTGGGCTTTTTAGGAAATCTACTTACTTCCATAAATAAACAAATAATTTTGTTGACCTATTTTTGAAAAAATATTTTTAACTTGTTCTAAATTTTAACTATTGTGTTTTTTCATCTTTTTTTGACAGACCCAAAGGATATGCCAATGGCGATAGTTGTATTGCTTGCTAATTTGTTTTTGACTTATGCTTACCGCAAAAATTATGCTGGTCTTGTTGCCCCAAAACCAATCGTGTAATTAAATTTTAAACCTTGGGCATTATCCAATTCTTTTAATTCAAGAATTGGTTCAGTTTAATTTTTTATTTTAAATATTTTTCAGATGTTAAAAAAGATTTCATTTTTATTGTTTTTCGTTGTTACAGCACACCTCAGCTATGCTCAAAAAAGTGACGATATTGTGGGTAAATGGCTCAATCCATCTGGTGAAGGTCAAATAGAAATTTATAAAAAAGGGGATAAGTATTTTGGTAAATTGGTTTGGATAAAAGAACCAAATGATGAAAATGGCAAGCCAAAAACTGACATTCAAAATCCGAACGCAAGCTTAAAAAATAAACCAGTTTTGGGAATTGAGTTATTGAAAGGGTTTGTTTTTGAGGATAACAGATGGACAGATGGAAGCATTTACGATCCAAAATCCGGCAAAACCTACAGTTGTAACCTTACCTTAAAAGACAATAACCGCCTAAATGTTAGGGGATACATTGGCATTTCATTGCTCGGTAGATCAGAAGTATGGAAACGTCTCAAATAAATATTTTTTACTAAATTTTATATCTTCTATTCCAATCACACATGAAAAATATATTTTACTTTTTATTGCTTTGCCCTTTTTATTGCCTTGCCCAAAACTATGAACTTGTGCCGTTAACCGCTGGTAAAAACACCAGCATGCGTGGTTTGTCTATCGTTTCTGACTCGGTTGCTTGGGTAAGCGGAAACAATGGGTATGTTGGCAAAAGTTTAGATGGCGGTAAATCATGGCAATGGATACAGCCAAAGGGTTATGAAAAATTGGATTTTAGGGATATTGAAGCTTTTGACCAATTAAAGGCAATTGTAGTCAATGCGGGTTCTCCCGCCTACATACTCTCTACGGTTGACGGTGGATTAACTTGGCGTGAAACCTACAAAAATTTAGATTCTGCTATATTTTTGGATGGAATGGATTTTTGGAATGCGAACCAAGGCATTGTTTTTGGTGATCCCATTCTCAATAAAATGCAACTTTTAAAAACTGAAGATGGGGGTTTAACTTGGAAAGACATTTCCTTAAACTTAAAAGCATGTTTAGCCATGGGCGAAGCTGGTTTTGCGGCTAGTGGAACAAGCATTAAAACTGGTAAAAATGGAAAAGTTTGGATCGCGACTGGTGGATCGATTTCACACATTTATTACTCGCCTAATTTTGGCAACAGCTGGAAAATATACGCTTGCCCTATTTTACAGGGAGAAAGCAGTACAGGGCCATTTTCAATTGCTTTTTTAAATGATAAAGAGGGGATTGTGGTTGGAGGGAATTATTTGAAAGACAAAGAAAGTATCAATAATGCCCTGCTGACTAAAAATGGGGGTAAAACCTGGAAAAAGCCCCAGCACTCGGTAAGTGGATATCGATCGGCGGTAACTTATATCGATAAAAATATTTGTGTGGCCACAGGCTCATCAGGTACTGATATTTCTACAGATGGCGGTTTAAACTGGACTACTATTTCTACCTTAAATTTTAATGCCGTGCAAAAAGCTAAAAATGGCAATTTGATTCTACTTACTGGCAATAAAGGTCAAATTTATAAATTGGTTGGCCCTTAATTTTTAGGCTCCATAAATGGAGATAATTTATATACTTTAAGGTAGCCGTTATTAAACTAATATGTTTGAAATTTATTTTTAGACAATAATCTGGATATTAAAGTAAAGGTGTACGGAAAAAACAATCAAACAATTAAATTGGCATAGGTACTTTTTAGCGATGTTTGGTTAAGGAAATTACAAACCGAAGGTTGGCTTAATCAAATACAACTAGAAGGCTTTAAAAAAAATTGAATTTTCTGACGGTTTTGATTATAATAGGTATTATAGCTACAACTAGTAAGAAAATAAGGAATAAAAAAACCGCTCTTAACTAAGAGCGGTTTTTAGTACTCGGAGCGGGAATCGAACCCGCACGCCTGTTGAGGGCACAGGATTTTAAGTCCTGCGTGTCTACCAGTTCCACCATCCGAGCTTAAAAGCCAATAGAGCTTTTAAAATAAATGCCTCCTGGTAGGAAGGCATTTAGAGC
>CANHHZ010000038.1 GCA_947460275.1 Sphingobacteriaceae bacterium
CGCTCATTTTTCGAGATATATTCAAGAAAAATTTGCCTTAAGCAGTCATCTCATCAACCGTTCTATTGCACTATTTTTATTTGCCTTGGCTGCTTATTTAATCATTAAGCAAACAGTTATTTATTTTGGTTAAACCTTCGGTATTTATTCGATTTCTATTTTTTTAACAATAAGGTGGTTAACGCTGCTGCGCCAAGAATTAAACCTAAGTCGGTAATTTGAACGGGCAATTGAATCATAAGCAAAACGAATTATACTTTAAATAGAGTAAAAAACGTTTTTACTGCGGAATTGGTTTATAAATTGGAAGCAAAAAAAGCCAAAGTATCTTTTTTGTCTTGATGTAGTTGATTGGTCAATGCTTCTAATCCTGTAAATTTTACGTCGTTACGCAGAAATTTCATGAAATTCATTTTAATGGTTTGGCCATAAATTTCACGGTCGAAATCGAAAATATTCACTTCAATATTCCGTGTCATGCCGTTTATGGTTGGGCGCTGCCCAATGTAGGCCATGCCTTTGTATGTTTTGAGATTTGAGATTTGAGATTTGAGATTTGAGGTTGCGGGTTCCGACTCCATTTCTACGGTTACGGCGTAAATCCCATCACCTGGAATAAGCTTATAGGTTTCTTCTACAAAAATATTTGCAGTTGGAAAACCAATGGTGCGGCCAATTTTATCGCCTTTAATTACTGGTCCGTAAATTGAAAAATAGTAGCCTAAATATTCGGCGGCCAAGGCTACATCACCCTCTAGCAAAGCTTTGCGTATTTTGGTGGAGCTTACCGCTACATCGTTAATGTCTTGTTCTGGAATTTCTTCTACGGTATAATCAAAAATATTTGCGGAGGCTTCCAATTCTTTCATTCCGCCTTTGCGGTCTTTGCCAAAACGATGGTCGTAGCCGATGATGATTTTTTTGGTGCCGAGGGTATGTACCAAAATTTCTTCGATGTACTCTTGTGCGTTTAAGTTGGAAAAATCTCGTGTAAATGGCGTAATGATTAAATGATCAACACCTAAATTAGCTATAATCTCTGCTTTTTCTTTAATGGTATTGATGAGTTTTAGGTTTTGATTTTCGGGATCAATAATCATCCGCGGGTGCGGAAAAAAAGTTAAAATTACACTTTCACCACCCGATAATTTAGCCAATTCGCAAAGCCTTTTGATAATTTTCTGATGGCCATAATGAACCCCGTCAAAAGTGCCAATGGTAACCACGGCGTTGTTTAGTTTTTTAAAATCAGAAAGTTGATGATATATTTTCAAAACGTATAAGTTAATAATTAACCTGCTTGGCTTGCTTCTCTTTTTTCACGAAGGTACTGAACCAAATCGGCTACTTCATAGGCATTAGCCAATAAAAAATTTCCACTGCGTGTACGGGTAAGTTTAGCTAAATAAGCGCCATTGTTTAGCTGCTTTCCAAAATCGGAAACCAAAGAACGGATATAAGTTCCTTTGCTGCATACAATTCTAAAGTCTATTTCGGGCAAAGCAATTCGGGTAATTTCAAACTGACTTACCGTTACAAAACGTTTTCTTAGCTCTACTTCTTCGCCCAAACGAGCTTTTACATACAAGCGTTCTCCGTTTACTTTTACTGCCGAATGTGCAGGAGGATATTGTTCAATATCACCTTTAAAAGGCATAGTTGCATTATAAATAGCGTCTTCGGTAATATCAGCAATAGAAAATTGATGATCTATTTCGGTCTCCATATCAAAAGAAGGTGTGGTGGCGCCCAAAATCATGGTGCCGGTATATTCTTTTTCTTCTGCCTGAAAACTATCGATTTGCTTGGTAAGCTTTCCTGTACAAACTATTAAAAGTCCGGTGGCTAAAGGATCCAAAGTTCCAGCATGCCCAACCTTTAATTTTAAAGGTTTTAACGAATTTCTAATCTTGCCAACCACATCAAACGAGGTCCATTTAAAGGGTTTGTTGATGAGTAAAAGTTCTCCTGCCGCAAAATCAAATTCACGAAATTGTTGAGTTTTGTTATCCAAAAGTTTAAATTTTTTACAAAGCTACACTTTATATGATAGACAATTGATGTCCTGATAAAATCAATACGATAATGGCCAGGCCAACAATAATTCTGTACCACCCAAACACCTTAAATCCATTTTGATTTAAATAACCAATAAAGCTTTTAATGGCTAATAATGCAATAACGAAGGCTACCACATTGCCAAAAGCTAAAATTTGTATTTGTTGGGTAGTGATTGTGTGACCTTCTTGATAAAAATCTAATAATTTTTTAGCCGTAGCAGCAAACATGGTGGGTACTGCTAAAAAGAACGAAAATTCGGCGGCTACTTTTCTACTTAATTTCTGACTCATACCTCCAACAATGGTTGCGCCCGAACGCGAAACGCCAGGAATCATTGCTAAACATTGCATTAGACCAATTTTAAATGCCGTTAAATAATTGATTTCTGTTTCTTCATGGATTGTAGGTTGGTTAAACCATTTGTCTACAAACAATAAAATAACGCCACCAACAACCAAAGATATGGCCACTGTAAGTGGACTTTCGAGCATTTGGTCTATTTTATTGCTCAATAAAATGCCAAAAATTGCTGCCGGAATAAAAGCTACAATAAGTTTAAGGTAAAAGTTGATGCTTTTGAAAAAACGTTTAAAGTAAAGTACAACCACCGATAAGATGGCGCCCAATTGGATACAGATGGTAAAAAGTTTTACAAAAGGGTCGTTTTGTATGCCCATTACTGATGAGCCTATAATCATATGGCCTGTAGATGAAACAGGCAAAAATTCAGTAATCCCTTCAATAATTGCAAGGATTAAGGCTTGTAAAAAACTCATTAAGGCTTATTTCTTTAAAATGGCGTAAACACCAAAAGCAAAACCAAACAATACCACCATTGGGGCTATTAATGTTCTTCTGGTATCGTAAATATCGCCTGTGGTGCCCATCATTAAAATAAAGCCAAGTGCAACGATAGCTATGCTAATTAACAATAGCTGATAGTTTTTTTTGTTAAAAACCATTTCATTTTTTTGTTCCTGTTTTTCAGGAGAAGATTGTTTTTCTACCATTATCTGTAAAGATCGTAAGTTTTTAAACGTAAATATCTGCTAACTGCAAATAAAGTGCTCATTGCGGCAATAAAAATGCCAAGGGTAACCATGCCAATGAGTACAAAACCAAATTCGGTGTAGTTTCTCAAAATCAAAATTTCGGGAATTTCTTTTTGTGCGTAATATAAAATTCCTAATAAAATGATGATGGCAATTAAAGAAGCAATTAATCCGTGTAAGGCCGCAATAAGTATAAATGGTTTTCTAATAAAGTTTTTAGTAGCGCCTACCAGTTGCATGCTTTTAATTAAAAAACGTTGAGAAAATATAGCCAAACGTATGGTGTTGTTAATTAGAGCCACAGCAATAATTAGCAATACGATGGCAAAACTCAATACTATTAAACCAATGGTATTGATGTTTTTATTTACCATGTCTATTAATGAGCTTTGGTAAATAACTTCTTTTACTATTGGATTTTTCTCTATCTTCTTTTTAAGCGCATCAATACTTTGGTTATTGGCATAATCGGCCTTTAGATATACATCAACAGTCGAAAGCAACGGATTATAACCTAAAAAGTTTACAAAGTCTTCGCCCAAATCCTTGGTAAGGTTGTGTTGCGCTATTTCTTTATTTACATATTGCGTTTGTTTAACCTCGATAGCACTGTTTAGCTCTTTTTGAAAAGCTAAAACTTCCGTTTCTTTGGCGCCTTCGTCAACAATAATGTTTAAAACAATGTTTTCTTTTACGTAGTTGGATAGGTTTTTGGCGTGTACCAAAATTAAGCCTAGCATCCCTAGCATTAATAAAACCAATGCAATACTAAAAATGGTTGATATGTATATTGTTTTCGTCTTCTTAGCAGCCTCACTTACCTCAAATTCTTCCATATATTTGTATTTTGTTTCTGCGAAAATAAAGAAAGATAAGCAAAAACATAAATATTATAACTTTTGTTTTTGTAAAAATAACGTACAATGCAGCAATTAAATTGTTTTTTGCTAGGTTAAATCTGCAATTTCTTTTTGTTATCGTTTAAAAAGCAGGCTTAATTTGCTTATTTTCGCCCATTGTTACAAAGCGTAAATCAAAATGGATTATCAATTTAGAGAAATAGAGGCAAAATGGCAAAAATATTGGGCCGAAAACCAAACTTTTAAAGCCGAATTAAATACCGAAAAACCAAAATATTATGTTTTAGATATGTTTCCTTATCCTTCGGGAGCAGGTTTACATGTTGGGCATCCGCTTGGTTACATTGCTTCAGATATTTTTTCGAGATACAAAAGGCTAAAAGGATTTAATGTTTTGCATCCTATGGGCTATGATTCATTTGGTTTACCAGCCGAGCAATACGCCATCCAAACTGGCCAACACCCTGCAATTACTACCGAGGCCAACATTGCTACCTACCGTAGGCAGTTAGATCAAATTGGTTTTTCTTTCGACTGGAGTAGGGAAGTACGCACCAGTGAGCCAGGTTACTACAAATGGACGCAATGGATTTTCATGCAGCTATTTAATTCGTGGTATAATTTAGCAACAGACAAAGCCGAAGATATTTCTACGCTGATAGAAAAATTTAATACCTCTGGCACAGCCGATGTAAAAGCGGTATGTGATGAAGATGTAGCTACCTTTTTGCCTAGCGATTGGGCTAATTTCACCGAGGAAGAAAAGCAAAAAGAACTCTTAAAATATCGATTAACTTACCTTAAAGAAAGTACGGTAAACTGGTGCCCAGCTTTGGGGACTGTTTTAGCTAATGATGAAGTAAAGGAAGGATTTTCTGAGCGTGGCGGCCATCCCGTAGAACAAAAGAAAATGATGCAGTGGAGCATGCGTATTTCGGCCTATGCCGAACGCTTATTGCAAGGCTTAAACACCATAGATTGGCCAGAGCCGGTAAAAGAAATGCAGCGCAACTGGATTGGTAAAAGCGTGGGGGCGAGCGTAAGGTTTAGCCTCTCCCCAACCCTCTCCAAAGGAGAGGGAGCTAATTATGCTTACCAAACTGCCGACCCATTGATTTGGGAAGTGTTGAAAACCAACGCAAGAGCAAATAGAAGTGACCAAACGCCTGCAGAGACGGAATTGTGGCAAAGTTTAAGGGCTAGCAAAACAGGTCACAAAATTCGTAGGCAACACCCAATTGGTTCGTATATAGCCGACTTTATATGCATAAATAAAGGTTTAATTATTGAAGTTGATGGTGGATACCATAACGAAAACCAACAAAATGACTCTCTTAGAACTGAAGCGCTTAATAAACTTGGTTTTGAGGTTATTAGATTTACAAACGAAGAAGTTTTAGCAGACGTGACCAGTGTTGCCCAAAAAATAAAACACACTTTAGACCAGAGGTCAGATAAGTTGCCTGCAAACTCCCTCTCCCTTGGAGAGGGCGGGGGTGAGGCTTTTATTGAGGTTTTTACCACACGTGTTGATACTATTTTTGGCGTTTCGTTTATTGTATTGGCACCAGAACATGATTTGGTTGCGCAGTTAACCACCGCTGCACAGCAACAAGAAGTGGCTGATTATATTGCCAAAACCAAAAAGAAATCGGAACTGGATCGCATGGCCGATACCAAAACTGTTTCGGGAGCTTTTACAGGTAGTTTTGTAATTAACCCTGTAAATGGCGAAAAAATGCCTATTTGGATTGCCGATTATGTGTTGGCAGGTTACGGAACCGGAGCGGTCATGGGCGTGCCAAGTGGCGATCAACGCGATTGGCTTTTTGCAACTCATTTTAACTTGCCAATTGTTCAAATTTCAGATGCGCAACAAAATATTGATGTGGAGGCAGATTCAACTAAAGAAGGAAAATATATCAACTCTGGCTTTATCAATGGCTCAACATATAAAGAAGCGACAACTATACTTCACCAATGGTTAGAAGATAACGGAGTTGGCAAAGCAAAGATAAATTACCGCATGCGTGATGCCATTTTTGGTCGTCAGCGTTATTGGGGCGAACCTATTCCTGTTTATTTTAAAGATAGCTTACCTTATTTAATTAAGGAAGAAGAATTGCCACTTATGTTGCCCGAAATTGATAAATATTTACCCACCGAAAGTGGCGAACCTCCTTTAGGAAGAGCAACAGATTGGACTTATGAAAACGAGTATGAATATGAATTGAGTACCATGCCGGGTTGGGCAGGTAGCAGCTGGTATTGGTACCGCTACATGGACGCACAAAACAGCAGCGACTTTGCTTCAAAAGAGGCTATTGCCTACTGGAAAGATGTTGATTTGTACATAGGTGGATCTGAACATGCCACAGGGCATTTGTTGTACAGCCGTTTTTGGAACAAGTTTTTAAAAGATTTAGGTTACGTAAACGAAGAGGAACCATTCAAAAAATTAATTAACCAAGGGATGATTCAGGGTAGAAGTAACTTTGTGTATAGGTTAATTGATGAAGAAGGAAGAGGAACAAATACTTTTGTTTCTTACGGATTAAGAAAAGATTATAAAACTTCGGCTCTGCATGTTGACGTAAATATTGTAGAAAATGAAGTGCTAAATCTCGCAAAATTTAAAACCTTTAGACCTGAATTTGCCAATGCCGAATTTATTTTAGAAAACGGCAAATACATTTGTGGCGTTGAAGTCGAAAAAATGTCTAAATCAAAGTTCAACGTGGTTAATCCCGATGTGTTGATTGAAAACTACGGTGCCGATACTTTGCGTATGTATGAGATGTTTTTAGGTCCATTAGAACAGAGTAAACCTTGGAACACTAACGGAATTGAAGGTGTATTTAAATTTTTACGTAAATTTTGGCGCTTGTTTCATAACGAAAATTGGGCTTTTCATGTAGAAGATAACATACCAACAAAAGCCGAGTTTAAAGCACTTCATAAAATCATTAAAAAAGTGCAAGACGATATCGAGCGTTTTTCTTTCAATACTTCTGTTTCTAGTTTTATGATTGCCGTAAACGAGCTTACCGATTTGAAATGTAAAAACCGTCAGGTATTAGAAGATTTGGTAATTGTGCTTTCTCCATATGCACCCCACATTTGCGAAGAACTGTGGTCGCTTTTAGGAAATAAAAATTTATCAACTGCAAAATATCCAACATTTAATCCTGCTTATTTGGAAGAAAATGAATTTGCTTATCCTATTTCTATCAACGGAAAAATGAAAATGAATTTAAGTTTAAGCCTAAGTTTAGACGAGGCACAGGCTACCGAAGCCGTATTGGGAAATATACAGGTGCAAGGCTATCTAGAAGGAAAAACACCTAAAAAAATCATTTTTGTAAAAGGTAAAATTGTAAATATTGTAGTTTAAAAACGAGATGCTTTGGTTGTTTGTTAAGGCATCTCATTTTTTTATGAGCATTTCATTGCATTAAGCGTTTAACTTCTAAAACGCGTAAAAATTGTATCTCTTTATTGTAACAATAGAACAATACATTAGACTAATTAAAGTAAATAATCCATCAAGGTAGATGGAGTTAAAAAGTAAATTATCCTGTATGAAAAAAATTATCCTGTTCTGTGCCGCTTTATTTTTTGTAATTAATGCTAAAGCTCAGTTTCCTGGTATGGGTGGTGGCGCCGCTAAACCAACGGTTGTTGGTCGTGTTACAGCTGTTGTAATTGATTCTGCAACTAAAAAACCGATTGATTATGCCACTGTTTCTTTGGTGAAATTAAAGGATAACAAGCCCGTAAATGGGGGCTTAACCGATGAAAAAGGTAAAGTAGTTTTACAAAATATTGCAGCAAACGAATATAAATTAGTAATTGGCTTTATTGGCTACACTACCAAAAGCATTACTCTAAAAACCACTGCCGAGAAGCCCGACAATAATGTGGGTACAATTGCACTAAGTGCCAGCTCAAGTACGCTAAATCAAGTAACTATCGAGGGCACAAAGCCATTGATAGAAAGTAAAATTGATAAGGTAGTTTACAATGCTGAGCAAGATGTAACTATTGCAGGCGGAAATGCAAGTGATGTTTTGCGCAAGGTGCCTTTACTTTCGGTAGATATTGATGGAAACCCTTCTTTACGCGGTAGCAACGCTGTAAGGGTATTGATCAATGGCAAGCCATCGGGTACCATGGCCAATAACGTTGCCGACGCCCTAAAAATGATTCCTGCTGAAGAAATTAAAAGTGTTGAGGTAATTACAAGTCCATCAGCAAAATACGATGCTGAAGGTGCTGGAGGCATTATCAATATCATTACCAAAAAGAAAACTGCACAAGGCGTAAGTGGTACTGCTGCTTTGGCTTTGGGTACTCGCCAAAATAACGGTAATTTTAGTTTAAACGCTAAAAATGGGCGTTTAGGTTTTACGAGTAATGTAGGCGGACAGTACGCAATTCCACAAAACACACGTATTTTTTTAGAAAACAGCGATTATGTAAATAACTTCTCCTCTATCCAAGATGGCTACAGCAAAGCTAATCGTTATGGTTTTAACGGTTCTGCTGGATTGGATTATGACATTAACGGCTATAACAATATTTCTACCAATCTTCGTTTCAGTAATTTTAACAATGGCGCCGATGGCAGTATTGATGTATTGCTTAAAAATGCAATAAATACAATTGCTTCTACACGAATTACCGAAAACAATGGTGGTATGAATAACATAGATTGGAGTGCCGATTACCGCAAAACGTCTAAAAAACCAGGCGAAGAATTTAGTATTTCTGCCCAGGCTTCGTTTGGAAGAAATACCAATGAGTTTAACACTCGTTTTATTTCGGCAATGCCAACCGTTACTAATGGTAATAATACTGGAAAAAATAACGAATACACAATGCAAACCGATTATGTTTATCCAGTTACTAAAACAGTAAACTTGGAAACAGGTTTAAAGGGTGTTTTTAGAACTATTGCAAGTAAATATCAAAATACCAATCAAGATTTTGATTACTCACAAGATGTGGCTGCGGCCTATGGGGTGATTAACTTTAACCTCACTAAAAAAATAGCTCTTAAAGGAGGTTTAAGGGCTGAATACACAAAAATTAACGGACTTTCGGGCAATGCTGTAAACTTTGAAAACGATTATTTTAACTTGTTTCCAAGCTTAATACTTTCGCAAACTTTAAAAAATAACACTACACTTAAGCTAAGTTATAACAAAAGGATGACGCGTCCGAGTTTAGCTTATTTAAACCCATTTTTAAACGATGCCGACCCTCTAAATCAATCAGCGGGGAACCCAGCCTTAAATCCAGAACTGAGTGATAATTTTGAGTTGGGCTATTCTACTTTTATTAAGGGTTCTATCATCAATGCTTCGGTATTTTATCGTCAAACTAACGATATTATCGAAAGTTTTTACAGTACCAGAACAGCCATAGTAAACGGTGCTCCTAGACAAACAGGTTTCACTACTTTTCAAAACATTGGAACTAGCGAATCGTACGGTTTTAACCTATTTGGGTCTTACAATCCAATGCCAAAATGGACATTGATGGCCAATTTTGGTTTGAATACCTACGAGGTAATCAATCAGCAAACCAATATAAGCACAGGCACATTTGCCAATTATAATGTTTTTGCACGTTCGGCCATTTCATTTAAGGGAGGTTGGAATGCTGAAGTATTTGGGGTGCTTACTTCAAAACGAAGAACTTTTCAAGGTGTTACAGAGGCGCTAAAATTTTACGGAGGTGCAGTTAAAAAAGATATAATGAAGAAAAAAGCAACCGTTGGCTTAAATGTATTTAACGTATTCTCAAGAGATTTACACATAGAAACGACCAATTCTAGTGCTGCGTTTTTACAACGAACAAATATTTATTACCCTATACGTTCGTTTGGTGTCAATTTCTCTTACAATTTTGGGAAGATAAATTATAGCGCTAAGCCTAAGGCTAAAAAAGTGAATAACGACGATCTTAAAAAAGAAGAACAGCAAGGTGGACAATTGGGTGGAATGGGCGGAAATGGAGGATAGATACTCCCAATAATTTATACAGTTAAAACGCCTCTTCAATTGAAGAGGCGTTTTAATTTACTTCTTTTTTACTCTTTTTAAAATCATCAAACTCAATGGATTGATGGGATAACCGCTAATGTTATTTTGCAATAAAACCACCACTTCATCGTATAAAATGGGTACAACAGAAGAATGTTCCATTACCATGTTGTCCATTTTTTGGTAAAGCTCAAAACGTTTTTTCTCATCGCCTTCAAAGTAACTCTGCTCAAACAATTTGTCAAATTCTTTGTTAAAATAGCCGGTATAATTTGGACCAAATGGCACTTTGTTTTTGGAGTAAAAAACCGATAAATAGTTTTCTGCATCGGGATAATCGGCAATCCATGAACCTCTAAAAAAGTTAACTTCATTTTTGGCCATTAAGTCTCTTAAACTAGCACTCGGACTTACATCTACCTTAACTTTAAGGCCAATTGCACTTAGCTCGCCTTGTATAAATTCTATTAAATCTTTGTAGGTTGTAGAAGTATTTAAGGTGATTTCGGGCATGCCTTTTCCGTTAGGGTATCCAGCTTCTGCAAGTAATTTTAAGGCCAAACTAGGGTTGTAATGATAACCTTTTACTTTAATGCTGTCAAACCCAGGCATTCCCTTTGGCACAAAGCCCGAAGTTGCAGGAGAGCCAATGCTGTTTCTCAAATATTTAATCAGTTTTTCACGATCAATGGCATAGTTAATGGCTTGTCTTACTTTTTTAAACCGTAACGGCGAGTTTTTGGCTAATATTTTAGAGGTATCTACCAAAATACCAACATATTCGGTACATAAATAAGGGCCTTTAAAAAGTTGAAACTTGCCCTTATATTTACGCGTCATCTTTCCACTTTTCGTCAAAATATCATCGCGGTAACTACCATCAACACTGTTAAAAAAATCTAAATCTTTTTTAATAAAATTCATAAAGGCACTTTGCTTATCGCTAATAAAAGTAACTTTTACTGCGTCTAAGTAGGGTAAGCGCTGCTGACCATCTTTTTCCCAATAGTTTTCATTTTTAAGCAAAACCAATATCTCGTCTTCCTTCCAATATTTAAATTTAAAAGGGCCAGTCCCCACGGGATGATTTCTGAAGTCTTTGCCGTAATGCTCTACCACTTCTTTGGGTACCACAGAACAATATTGTGCGCTTAGCAATTTGATAAATGCAGGAAAAGGCTTGGTTAATTCAATTTGAAAAGTACTGTCGTTTAGTGCTTTAAAACTGTTTGCGTCTTTTACTTTGTCGCTAAAAATCCATCCTCCCGAGGAAGCAACTTTTGGGTCAATTAGCCTATAAAAGCTATATGCAAAGTCTTGCGCTACCACTTTCCGGCCTTTGCCATTTTTAAATAGCGGATCGTCTTGAAAATAAACATCGTTCCGCAAGCTAAAAGTGTAGGTAAGATTGTCTTTACTTATGGCCCAGCTTTTTGCAAGGCAAGGTACGGTGTTAAGGTCTTTGTCGACTTGTACCAAGCCATTAAAAATTTGATTGATCATCCAAATGGCATTTTGGTTTCGGGCAAATGCCGGATCAAGAGACGTGAGGTTTTGGTCAAGGTTGATATTGAATACCTTTTTATCCGCATTTTCGTTTTGAGGAGTGCACGAAAAAAATGCGAAAATACAAATGAGCCAAAAAATATGATTTATAATTCTATGCATCAGTTTAGGAATACTATTTTTGCACAAATTAAATAAATATTACATGTCTTTTTTATTAGCGTTGATAAATAATGAAAATGATGCTGTTTTACGCGAAGATTTACAAGAAAGAGTAGATATTGTAACGCATAAAATTAAATTCATGGACAAAGTGCCAGTAATTTGCTTTGGTCATAAAAATCAAGCGCAAACAGTTTTGCATAAATTGATTGAGTTAGCTGGAGGTCAAATTGTAAGCGATGCTGCTCAAGCTAAAACGATACTTTATTTTGAACCTGAATGTAGTATTGCCGATTGGATGGGCAATATTTTAGGTTTGCTTGTGCCAGAATGGCCTGCAGTAGCTTATAAACAAGTTTATATTCTTGTTGGCGGTAGAGAGAAAAATACATCAAACCTTGTGTCTAATTTAGAGGATATTGCCGAAATGCTGCATCCTGGATCGTTTATTTTTGGAAATGAAGGAAGTGGCTGGGTAAATTTTCAGTCTTAAAAAACTAAAGCATTAGTAAGCTATAAATTTTTCAATTTGTTGGGTGGTGAATTTTAAGGTGTCTTCCTTAAAAAGTTCATCATTTTCGTTCAGCTCGTTTTTAATGTCTGCAAGGTGAAGACGCAATGGCATGGTATGCATGTGTAAATAAGCACAAACACCGTTAAAATGCTCTATTCCCCTTATATTGCCATATTTACCTGATGAAATACCCACCAAGCAAGCTTTTTTATCGTAAAAGCTGCTCGGAAAATTACAAGCGTCTATAAAAGTTTTAAGTACTCCAGGAAAACTACCATTGTACTCGGGAATGACAAACACAAATTTACTGGTGTTGTTGACAAGCGTTTGCATCTTTTCAAATTCAGTGCTCCTGCTGCCATATAAATCAGAAATAATCAAGTTTTCTGGCAAATTTTGTAGGTTTAAGAGTTGGGGCGTTAAGCCTTTGGATATGAATTGCTTTTGGTAATATTTTGCAATTTTTAAGGTATTGCAGCCAAGTCTATTTGTTCCGGAAATGATTGTTATCATGCTAAATTGTGGATAAGATGTTTAAAACACTTATGGCTTTAATACTAAAATTATAATATAGTTCGTATCTTAGCTCATAGTTAAAATTACTTAAATTTATCCAATAATAGCATTTTTA
>CANHHZ010000039.1 GCA_947460275.1 Sphingobacteriaceae bacterium
AAATTTTTGACATGTATAATTTTACAAAGCAGCACTACTGCCTGCCGGAATTCCCGAGCGACCAGTAACTCTTCCTGTTTTCATTAAACCATCATAATGACGCATCAATAAATAACTTTCTATTTGTTGTAGTGTATCTAAAACCACACCTACTAAAATCAACAAGGAGGTACCTCCAAAAAAGTGACCAAATTCTTGTGTTATACCCATCTTTATTGCTAAAGAAGGCAATATAGCTATAGCAGCTAAAAACAATGAACCTGGGAAAGTTATTTTAGAAATTACTTCATCAATAAAATTAGAAGTAGCTAAACCAGGTTTGATCCCTGGAATAAATCCTCCATTCTTTTTCATGTCATCAGACATTTGAGTTGGATTAACAGTTATTGCTGTATAAAAGAAAGTAAAAGCAATAATCAAAAACGCAAACGTTAAACTATAAGTTAACGAGGTAATGTCCGTGTAATTATGCAACCAACTATCGGTTAACTTTTCAGGGAAAATTCCAATTAATGCATTAGGAATAAACATTAGAGCTTGAGCAAATATAATCGGCATTACACCAGCTGCGTTCACTTTTAAAGGAATATATTGTCTTACTCCTCCAACTTGTTTATTGCCAACTATTCTTTTTGCATATTGAACAGGCACTTTTCGCACGCCTTGCACAATTAAAATAGTGAACATTACTACAGCTAATAATGCAACAATCTCTATTAAAATCATGATTAAACCACCATCATTTCCTGCAATTTTGGAAGAAATTTCTTGTTCCAAAGCCATAGGCAAACGGGCAATAATACCCACCATAATAATAAGCGATGTACCATTACCGATTCCTTTATCCGTAATTTTTTCGCCCAACCACATCACAAACAAGGTGCCGGCTGTTAAAATAAAACCTGATAAAATGTAAAAAGTTGAATGATCAATGACTATGGCCTCCGGTTTAATTTGTGTTTTAACATAACCAACCGCTTGAACAGCAGTAATAAAAACTGTTAGATAGCGAGTATATTGCGTTAGTTTTTTTCTGCCACTTTCGCCTTCTTTCTGCATTTTTTGAAAAGAAGGAACTGCAATCCCCAATAACTGAACAACAATAGATGCGGAGATATAAGGCATTACACCTAAAGCAACAATGGACATTTTTGAAAAAGCGCCACCAGCAAACATATCTAACAAACCTAAAATGCCAGTTTTTGAAGCTACATCTAACTTAGTTGGATCTACGCCTGGTAAAACCACTTGGCAAACAAATCTGTAAATTACAAGGATCATTATCGTAAAAAGAATACGTTCCTTCAATTCTTGAATTTTCCAGATATTACTTAAAGTCGTAAATAGCTTCTTCATAAATTACAGTTTTACAATTGATCCACCAGCAGCTTCGATAGCTTTTTGAGCAGTTGCAGAAAAAGCATGAGCTGTAACTTCCAACTTAGCTTTAACTTCACCACGACCTAATATTTTCACTAAATCATTTTTAGAAGCTAAACCATGTGCTTGCAAAGCAGCGAAATCTATCGAAGTTAAGTTAAACTTTTCGGCTAAACCTTGTAATACATCAAGATTTACACCAACATACTCTGTACGATTGATAGGTTTGAAACCTACTTTAGGCACACGACGTTGCAAAGGCATTTGCCCCCCTTCGAAACCTATTTTAGTAGAGTGACCAGAACGTGAGCCAGCTCCTTTGTGTCCACGTGTAGAAGTACCACCACGACCAGAACCTTGGCCACGACCAATTCTTTTAATTTTTTTTACAGAACCTTTTGCGGGTTTTAAATTACTTAAGTTCATTTTTTTGACTTGTTATGTTGCCCTTCGCTTTCACTAATCAGGTACAACGATAAATAAATAAAAATCTGTTTGTCTATAGATAGGCAAACAGATTTAATTAAAATTATATAGCTTCGATCGCTACTAAGTGATTAACTTTTCTAACCATTCCAATAATAGCGGCGTTAGCCTCAACTTCCACAGTTTGGTTCATTTTAGTTAAACCTAATGCTTTCATTGTTCTTTTTTGGCGTTCGCTTCTGTCGATAATGCTCTTGATTTGGGTTATTTTAATTTTAGCCATGATATTATCCGTTAAAAACTTTATTTAAATCTACACCACGGTGCTGAGCTACTGTGTAAGCATCACGCATTTTAGTTAAAGCATCTACTGTTGCTTTTACCACGTTGTGTGGATTTGATGAACCTTTGGACTTTGCTAATACGTTGTGAATACCAGCACTCTCTAAAACTGCACGCATTGCACCACCAGCAATTACACCGGTACCTACTGCAGCAGGTTTTATTAAAACAAAACCGCCAGAAAATTTACCGATTTGCTCATGAGGAACTGTACCTTTTAAAATTGGAACTTTAACCAAGTTCTTTTTCGCATCGTCAATTCCTTTAGCGATTGCTTCCGTAACCTCTTTTGCTTTACCTAATCCATAACCAACAATCCCATTTTCATCTCCAACAACCACAATGGCTGAAAAACTGAAAGTACGACCACCTTTAGTTACTTTGGCAACACGTTGTATGCTAACCAATCGATCTTTAAGTTCGATTTCGCTAGTCTTAACTCTTTTTATATTGATAGTTGACATCTTATCTTTTTCTTAGATTAAAATACTAAACCAGCCTCGCGAGCACCATCTGCCAACGATTTAACACGACCATGGTATAAATAACCATTTCTGTCGAAAACAACTTCTTTTACCCCAGCTGCAATAGCTTTTTCAGCTACTAATTTACCAACTGCTACGGATTGTTCAGATTTGTTTCCTTTACCAGTAAAATCTTTAGATAAAGATGATGCTGAAACTATTGTAATACCAGTTACATCATTAATGATTTGAGCATAAATACCTTTATTGCTTCTATAAACTGATAAACGTGGACGGTTTTCAGAACCTGTAAGTCTTTTTCTGATACCTTTTTTTATACGATCTCTACGAGATAATTTTTTTCCTGCCATTTTAATTATTTTTTAGAAGCTGATTTACCTGCTTTTCTTCTTAATACTTCGTTAACAAACTTGATACCTTTACCTTTGTAAGGCTCTGGAGCACGTAACGAACGTATTTTTGCCGCTACTTGACCTATCAATTGTTTATCAATACTCTCTAAAATAATTTTAGGAGTTTGTCCTTTTTCTGATGTAGTCGTTACTTTAATTTCTTGTGGTAACTGAAATACGTAATGGTGGGAATAACCTAGCACCAAATCCAAAGTGTTACCTTGGTTAGTAGCACGGTAACCCACACCAACTAATTCTTGTTCTAATTTATAACCATCTGTAACACCAACAACCATATTGTTGATCAAAGAACGATATAAGCCATGTAAAGCTTTGTGTCTTTTTTGATCAGTTGGACGGCTAACAGTTAATACGTCTCCTTCTTGGCTAACTTTAATATCTGCATCTACTGCTTGAAATAACTCACCTTTTGGGCCTTTTACAGTAACCACGTTATCTTTAGATACAGTAACTGTAACACCTGCTGGTACGTTAATCGGGTTTTTTCCTATTCTTGACATTGTGCTATCCTCCTTTAATTAATAAACGTGACACAATACCTCACCGCCAATATTTAATTTGGCTGCTTCTTTATCAGTCATTACACCTTTAGAAGTAGATAAGATTGCGATACCTAAACCATTTAATACTCTTGGCATGTTTTCAACACCAGCGTATTGTCTTAAACCTGGTTTGCTGATACGAGTTAACGTACGAATAGCCGAGATTTTTGTAATTGCGTTATATTTCAAAGCAATTTTGATAACGCCTTGAGCGTTAGTGTCTTCAAACTTGTAGTTTGCAATGTAACCTTTATCAAAAAGAACTTTTGTAATTTCTTTTTTAAGGTTTGAGGCAGGGATTTCTACAATTCTGTGATTTGCCTTGATGGCATTTCTTACCCTTGTAAGATAATCTGCTATTGGATCTGTATTCATTATTATTTATTTGTGATAGTGGTATCCTTTTGCCACTCGGCATCTAGACCTGCTATCGGTTAAAATTATTTTTCGGCACAAAGATACAAATATGAAGTGTCAGGAAGAAATTTCTTCTTGACACTTCAATATTTGTTACGTTATACTGTTAGTTTACCAAGAAGCTTTTCTAACTCCTGGTATTTTACCTGCCAAAGCCATTTCGCGGAAAGTTACCCTCGAAATACCAAAAGTACGCATATATCCACGCGGACGACCAGTTAATTTACAACGGTTGTGCAAACGAACAGCCGATGAATTTTTTGGTAATTTATCTAATCCTTCATAATCACCTGCTGCTTTAAGAGCTGCACGTTTTTCTGCAAATTTAGCAACCAATTTTTGGCGCTTAACTTCACGAGCTTTTATACCTTCTTTTGCCATTATTGCTCTGTTTTTTGATTTTTAAATGGTAATCCAAATTGTTTTAAAAGTTCCAATGCTTCAACGTCATTGGTAGCAGACGTTACAAAAGTAATGTCCATACCTAAAATTTTACTAATTTTATCGATGTTGATTTCTGGGAAAATGATTTGTTCGGTAATTCCTAAAGTGTAGTTACCTTTTCCATCAAATCCTTTATCATTTATACCTTTAAAATCACGAATACGAGGTAAAGCTACCGAAATTAATCGATCTAAAAACTCGTACATGTTATTGTCACGTAAAGTTACTCTTACACCTACTGGCATACCTTTACGTAATTTAAAGTTTGAGATATCTTTTTTAGATTGAGCACCTACAGCTTGCTGACCAGTAATTGTAGACATTTCTAAAATAGAACTATCCATAATTTTTTTGTCGGTTACAGCATAACGGCCAACACCTTGGTTGATGGCGATTTTCTCTAATTTAGGAACTTGCATTACGCTTTTGTAATTGAATTTCTCTTTAAGAGCAGTTACAATTTCCTCTTTATATTTGCTTTTTAATCTTGGTACGTATGCCATTATTTGATCTCCTCCCCTGATATTTTAGCAACTCTAACTAATTTTCCGTCAGCGTTTAATTTTCTACCAACACGAGTAGTTTTACCAGATTTTGGATCAACTAGCTGTACATTAGAAATATGAAGAGCAGCTTCTTTTTTAATTATTCCACCATTTGGTGTAGCAGCATTAGGTTTTGTATGTTTTGATACAAGGTTTACACCTTCTACGATAATTCTGCTTTTGGCAACAAGTACTTCTTGTACTTTACCTTGTTGGCCTTTTGAATCGCCAGCGATAACCTTTACTAAATCTCCTTTACGGATTTTAATTTTGGCTTGTGTTACTTTATTTTTCATATTATAATACCTCCGGTGCTAATGATACAATTTTCATGAATTGTTTTTCACGCAGTTCTCTTGCTACCGGGCCAAAAATACGTGTACCACGTGGCTCGTCTTGTGCATTTAACAATACGGCTGCATTGTCATCAAAACGAATATAAGAACCATCCTTACGTCTGATTTCTTTTTTAGTTCTTACTACAACCGCTTTAGAAACTGTTCCTTTTTTAATGTTACCAGATGGCAAAGCGCTTTTTACAGTAACAACAATTTTGTCACCAATAGATGCGTATCTTTTGCCGGTTCCACCAAGTACACGGATAACCAATACTTGCTTTGCGCCGCTATTGTCGGCTACATTTAATCTCGATTCCTGTTGTACCATCTTATTTAGCTCTTTCTAAAATTTGTACTAATCTCCAGTTCTTGTTTTTACTCAGCGGACGAGTTTCCATGATCATTACAGTATCACCGATACCACATTCGTTTTTCTCGTCATGAGCCATAAATTTGGTAGTTTTTTTAACAAACTTACCATAGATTGGGTGTTTCACTTTACGCTCAACAGCTACAACAACAGATTTATCCATCTTGTTGCTTACCACCAACCCACTTCTTGTTTTTCTTAATTGTCTTTCCATTTCGACTCTAAAGTTATTTAGTTTCAGTTGCTGACTGAGCTTTAAGCTTAGTCAGTTCAGTAGTTAATCGGGCGATATCTTTTCTTACCTTAGTAATACGGGTAGGATTTTCTATAGCCGAAATTGTATGCGCAAATTTTAACTTAACTAAGTTTTCTTTTTCTTCTGCAATCTTAACTACGAGTTCTTCTTTTGAAAGCCCTTTGATTTCTGAGTTCTTCATTTTATTAAATTTTATGTTGTGGGTCTAGCGGTTGTAACAACAAGTTATTTACAACATTGATCCCAAAACTTTTTTATGCTTCTACGTAATCTCTACGTACTACAAATTTTGTTTGAATTGGTAACTTTTGAGCTGCAAGTCTCAATGCTTCTTTAGCAATTTCTAAAGGCACACCTTCTGCTTCAAAAATTATACGTCCGGGTCTAACAACGGCTACCCAATATTCGGGAGCACCCTTACCTTTACCCATACGTACTTCAGCTGGTTTTTTAGTTACCGGTTTATCCGGGAAAATTCTAATCCAAACTTGACCTTCACGTTTCATGAAACGAGTTACCGCAATACGGGCTGCCTCTATCTGGCGACTTGTAATCCAAGTGGCCTCTAAAGATTTAATCCCGAAAGAACCGAATGATAATTCAGCACCACGAGTTGCTAAACCTTTCATTCTGCCCTTTTGCATCTTTCTGAACTTCGTTCTTTTTGGCTGTAACATTTTATTTTAATATTATCGTTAAACGATCTGTTAACTATTTACGAGGGCCTCTATTGCCACCGCCTTTATTATCTCTTCCGGCAGCGCCTTGAGCAGGACGACCACCACCAGGGCGTTTGTCGTTTCTTCTGTCTCCGCCACCTCTATTGTCTCTTCCACCGTCTCTACCGCCAAAAGCACCTTGAGGTCTGTCACCTTTACCTGGAGCATTGCTCGCCGCACCGATGTTTGGCGAAAGATCACGTTTACCGTAAACTTCACCTTTACAGATCCATACTTTAACACCTATTTTACCATAAGTAGTTAAAGCTTCTGCTAATGCGTAGTCAATATCAGCACGGAAAGTATGCAAAGGAATTCTTCCCTCTTTATACTGTTCGCTACGAGCCATTTCAGCACCGCCTAAACGACCAGAAGTCATTATTTTGATACCTTCTGCGCCCATACGCATCGTTGATGCAATGGTTGTTTTCATTGCTCTACGGAAAGAAATTCTAGCTTCTAATTGTTTTGCAACGCCTTCGGCTACCAATTGAGCATCAAGTTCTGGGCGTTTAATTTCAAAGATGTTAATTTGAATTTCCTTTTTAGTCAATTTCTTTAACTCTTCTTTGATTTTATCAACCTCCTGACCTGCTTTACCAATTACAATACCCGGACGTGCAGTGTGAATAGTTACCGTGATACGTTTTAACGTACGTTCGATGACTACTTTAGCTACACCGCCTTTTGCAATACGTGCAGAAAGATATTTTCTTATTTTTTCGTCCTCAACTAATTTATCAGCATAGTTGTTGCCACCGAACCAGTTAGAATCCCAACCTCTGATGATACCTAACCTGTTACCTATTGGATGTGCTTTTTGTCCCATGTCTGTTAATTAGTTTGAGTTTCAACGTTTTTACTATCTACTACTAAGGTAACGTGGTTTGAACGTTTACGTATTCTGTAACCACGGCCTTGAGGTGCTGGTCTAAGTCTTTTTAACTGACGACCGCCACCTACCATTATCGTTTTCACGTATAATTGGTTTTCTTCAGGGCGAGAGCCTTCATTTTTAGCTTCCCAATTTTTGATAGCTGATAACAAAAGTTTTTCAACCCTTATTGCCGCATCTTTATTGGTGAATTTTAAAATGCTTAATGCTTTCTCTACACGCTCACCTCTGATCAGATCTACAACCAAACGCATTTTACGTGGTGAGGTTGGACAATTGTTTAATTTCGCTAGTGCTTCCATCTCTTAATTATTTTTTCTTTTCAGAGTGACCCCTAAATGTTCTGGTTGGAGCAAACTCTCCCAGCTTGTGACCAACCATGTTTTCTGTTACGTATACCGGAATAAATTTATTACCGTTATGTACTGCAAATGTATGACCAACAAAATCTGGTGAAATCATTGATCTGCGTGACCAAGTTTTGATTACAGACTTTTTGCCTGAATCATTCATAGAGACTACTTTTTTCTCTACGTTATGGTCAATATAAGGTCCTTTTTTTATTGAACGAGCCATTATTTCTTCCTTTTCTCTATGATGAAACGATTTGAGTATTTTTTAAGTGAGCGGGTTTTGAAACCTTTTGAGTAAACGCCATTTCTTGAACGAGGCTGACCTCCTGAAGAACGACCTTCACCACCACCCATTGGGTGATCTACTGGGTTCATCGCTACTGGACGAGTTCTAGGGCGGCGACCTAACCAACGGCTACGTCCTGCTTTACCTAATACTTCGTTAGCATGATCTGAATTAGAAACTGCACCAATAGTTGCTAAACAAGTAACCAAGATAGATCTTACTTCACCTGAAGGCATTTTAATGGTTGCATATTTACCATCTCTAGCTGCTAATTGTGCGTAAGCACCAGCGCTACGTGCCAATTGAGCACCTTTACCTGGATGGATTTCTAAATTGTGCACAATAGATCCTAGTGGAATATTGGCCAATTTCATTGTGTTTCCTACTTCTGGAGCAGCTTTGTCACCCGAAAGCACTGTTTGTCCCACTTGCAATCCCTCAGGAGCAATAATGTAACGCTTCTCGCCATCTGCGTAGTGCAATAATGCAATACGAGCGGTACGGTTTGGATCGTATTCAACAGTAGCTACTGTTGCAGGAATATCAAATTTATCGCGTTTAAAATCGATTAAACGGTAAGATTTTTTATGACCACCGCCCATGTAGCGCATTGTCATTTTTCCTGTATTGTTACGACCTCCCGATTTTTTGGAAGATACAACCAATGATTTTTCGGGCTTGGTTGCTGTAATCTCCGTGAAGCTTGCGCCAACCCTAAAACGGGTTCCGGGAGTGACTGGTTTAAATTTTCTTAAGCCCATAGTTATAAATTATTCAATTATTATTAAATATTCGCGTAATAATCTATTGTTTCCCCATCTTTTAGGGTAACAATAGCTTTTTTGTATTTAGGCGTACGGCCTGTTACTAAACCACCTTTAGTATTTCTTGATTTAGTTTTACCATCTACCACCATTGTGTTTAAAGCAACGATGTTTACACCATACATTTTCTCTATAGCCGATTTGATCTGCAACTTATTAGCTCTATGATCTACTCTAAAAGTAAAACGGTTAGCTTTTTCAGTTAACGCAGAAGCTTTTTCGGTTAATATTGGTTTTTGTAAAATTTCCATATTACTTGGCAAATGCCTCCTCCAATGTTTTAAGCGAATTTGCAGTTAACAAAAGTTTAGTCGCGTTTAATACATCATATGTATTTAACTGATCTGCGGTGATCACTTTTGCTTTCTGGATATTTCTGCTTGATAAATAGATATTATTATTTTGTGCAGGCAAAACCAATAACGTTTTCTCTCCGGCTAAATTTAATGCATCAACCAAATTGATGTAGTTTTTAGTTTTAATGTTATCAAAAGTAAAATCTTCTAACACTACCACGCTATTATCTTGCGCTTTGTAAGCTAAAGCTGATTTACGAGCTAAAGATTTTAATTTTTTGTTTAGTTTAAAACTATAGTCTCTTGGCTGAGGACCAAAAACACGACCACCACCATTGAACAATGGAGATTTAATGCTTCCGGCACGTGCGCCGCCTGTACCTTTTTGTTTATATAATTTACGGGTAGAACCTGCAATTTCGTTACGTTGTTTAGATTTGTGCGTTCCCTGACGTTGGTTAGCCAAATATTGTTTCACATCTAAATAAATCGCGTGGTCGCTTGGGGTAATACCAAATACCGACTCAGAAAGTTGCACCTTGGCACCTGTCTCTTTTCCTGAAATGTTTTTTACTTTAACTTCCATCTGCTTACTTATCTAAGATTACGTAAGAACCTTTAGCTCCTGGAATGGAACCACTAACTACAACTAAGTTTTGCTCAGTATAAACTTTCAAAACTTGTAGGTTTTGAATTTTTACTCTGTCACCACCAGTTCTTCCTGCCATACGCATACCTTTAAATACACGAGCTGGATACGATGCAGCACCCAATGAACCTGGAGCACGCAACCTGTTGTGCTGACCGTGAGTTTGACCACCCACACCACCAAAACCGTGACGCTTTACTACACCTTGAAAACCTTTACCTTTTGAGGTACCTACAACATCAACAAAATCACCTTCGCTGAAAATGTTTACAGTTACCGTATCGCCTAAATTTAACGATTCTTCAAACTGACCAAACTCAACTAATTTGCGTTTTGGGGTTGTGTTTGCTTTCGCAAAGTGACCTTTTAAAGGTTGTGTTGTGTTTTTTTCTTTGGCCTCATCATATCCCAGTTGAACTGAAACATAGCCATCTTTCTCTTCGGTCTTAACTTGTGTTACTACACAAGGTCCAGCTTCGATCACTGTACAAGGAATATTTCTTCCTTCAGCGTCAAAAATGCTGGTCATTCCTACTTTTTTTCCAATAATACCTGACATTTTCTATTTTAATTTAACACCCATCGAAGCAGTAGGGCTTCGTTCAAGGTGGATACACATCCCTATTAAGGGAGGGCAAAAATAGAAAATAATTCTTAATATTCAAACAGTTAGCTAATTATTTTTTCAAATAATTACAATTATTTTGATAAGTCGTTTAAAAGCTACAAAAAAAGGTTTAATGGACTCCCTCAAAATGCGAACTTAAAAAGATGATCAATAATACTAAGGTGCCAATGGTAACATATAAATAATCTTTTTCCTTTAAAAAGCTTACTACAGCAAATATCACCCTTATAATAGGCATAAAAATAAGCAACAATACACCTAGTTGAACAATAGCTAATCCGTCGCCAATTGTTAATCCATTCAAGATAGTTGGAACAGAAATATAGGTAGTGTCTTGTGGTTTAAAAACATCAAAAAGTACTTTTGGATTTGCTTTGCTATATAAAAACACCACACCTCCCAAAACTATGGTAGCTGTGGCTAACCAAACACCAATGCGCATTACGTTGGCTAAAGCATACTGCATATTTTTGTCCGTGTCATTTTTTTTAAATTGCTGCTCCATTCACTTACCCTATTAATCCTTTATAAATCATTTGCAGCCCCAAAAAAGTAACAACAATTGCGAAAAAGAATTTTAGCCTGTCGGTTTTGGTTCTGATTAATATTTTTGAGCCAACGGTAGCGCCACCAATCACCCCTATAGCTACGGGCATAGCGATGATGGGATCTATTTGTCCCCGGTGCAAATAAACCAATGCACTGGCCGCAGCGGTTATCCCTATCATAAAGTTACTCGTAGTGGTAGATACCTTGAATGGAATTCGCATGATATTATCCATACCTATTACTTTAAGTGCACCAGAGCCTATTCCTAAAAGCCCGGAAAGGGTGCCTGCTACAAACATCATTACAAAACCACCAATCACATTGTGTACCGTGTAGTAAACCACACCATCGGGAGTTGGATAGCTTCCATTAAGATTGAAAAATCTGGCAAGCACACTTGTTGACTTGCTATGAAGATGATCTTTTCGTTTTTTGAGCATCATAAAGGAAGAAAAAAGCAGAATTAATCCAAAGATAACTACAATAGCGCTTGGGTTTACGTAAGCGGATAGTGTTACGCCAACTATAGCGCTCAATGTAGTAGCTATAGCCAAAAACATAGCTATTCTTACGTTGCTTATCCCTTCTTTAACATAAGTAGCAGCGGCACCTGAGGAAGTAGCTATTACCGAAATGATAGAAGCACCGATAGCATAATGAATATCTACACCTAAGCCTAAGGTAAGCAAAGGGATAACGATTACTCCTCCGCCTAATCCGGTTAAAGAACCAACTAAGCCTGCAAGAAATGCACCAACAAGTACGATTATGATAAACAGCAGCACTGACATTAGGCAAAGATAAGTTTGTTGAGGAGATTATTGTTAAAAATCTATTTCCACAATTACAATCAAAATACTGCCCACAAAAAAAGCCCTTAGAAAAATAGGCTAAGGGCTTTTTGTTTTTTTATAAAATCGTTAAACTTTGATTTCTACTTCAACACCGCTAGGCAATTCAAGTTTCATCAAAGCATCAACTGTTTTAGAGTTAGAGCTATAAATATCTAATAGACGTTTATAGGCACACAATTGAAATTGCTCACGTGCTTTTTTGTTTACGTGTGGTGAACGCAAAACAGTGAAAATTTTCTTTTCTGTTGGCAACGGAATTGGTCCGCTAACTACTGCACCCGTAGGTTTTACAGTTTTAACAATTTTCTCAGCAGATTTATCTACCAAGTTGTAATCGTAAGATTTTAATTTAATTCTAATTCTTTGGCTCATGTTGTTTTTAATTATGACGACCTGTTAGAGCTATTAATAACAGGCGATCGGGTTTATTTTTTAAGTAGCTTGTATCAACTTGACACAAGCTACTTGATACTATTATTAGTCTTCAGACTTTACTTTACCTTTTGATTTGGCAATTACTTCCTCTTGTACATTTCTAGGAGCAGCTTCGTAATGATCAAACTCCATGGTAGAAGTTGCACGACCAGAAGTAATGGTACGTAATTGCGTTACATAACCAAACATTTCTGACAATGGTACTGTAGCTTTAATTACTTGAGAACCATTACGCGTATCCA
>CANHHZ010000040.1 GCA_947460275.1 Sphingobacteriaceae bacterium
ATTGTATAAAGAATTACAAGGCATTCCACTAAAATATAATGAAGAATTAGCCGATTCGGTTGTTGCCAAAGCTTATTACGAAGAACTACTGTACAACAATATGGACGCATTAAATATGCTTTATGTGGCTACAACACGTTCTAAAGATTATTTATACATGGCCATAATGGGTAAAAAAGAAGAGAAATTAACTGCCATAGGCGATGTGATTAACCATACTTTTGCTGCTGAGTTTGATAAAAATAACAGGTATGAAATAGTGGAGTATGTGCAAAATGAGCATAAACCTGATGAGGCTTGTTTGATAAACTTGATCGAATATCCAACCACCAATCGCTTGTCAGAATTGTATGTGCCATCTGAAGATAAACATTTGCGACATTTACTAAATATCGAAAAATCTGGAAAAAGAGGTGCTTTGCTGCATGATATTTTGGCCAATGCAAGCACCCAAAAAGAGGTAGACGCCTATGTTTCTGCGTTACTTTTACAAGGTTTTATTATCGAAGAAGAGGTTAAAGAACTAAACGAAGAGGCTTTAAAAGTATTAAATAACGACGAATTAAAAGCGGTTTTAAGCAAAGCCACAGCGAGCATTACCGAAAAAAGTATAATTGACGCTAAAGGAAAGTTACACCGACCCGACCGTGTTTTAATTACAGAAGATGAAGTAATTATTTTAGACTACAAGTTTACTTTGGAAGAAAGCGATAAACACATTGAACAAATTACAACGTATAAAAACTTGTTGCAGGCGATGGATTATAACAATGTAAAAACCTATTTGTTTTACGCCGTTAGTGGTAAATTAAAATTAGTTTAATTAAATTTCGTTCCACATCTCATAAATATGAAACCATTTTTACAAGAAGTTGCAGAAGATTTAATGGGCAAATTTGGCGCCCAGTTACAACATTGTGCCATTATTTTTAACAATAAAAGACCCGCTGCCTATTTACAAAAGCATTTGGCCAATATTATTCAGAAACCTTTTTTTAGTCCGTCTTTTTATACCATACAAGAGTTTTTTGCTGCGGCCACCAATTATAAAATTGCCGATTTTTACTTGCAATTTTTCACCTTGCATCAAATTTATAATCGCCTATTGGCTCAAGAAAAGTTAGAACCCATTTCGAGCCATAAGTTTTTTCCTTTGGCCAAAATTATTTTAAGCGATTTTAGTCAAATAGATGCCGATTTGGTAGATGCCGATAAACTGTACCGCGATTTAGAAGATATCGCGGTTATTAACCAAGATTTTGATTATTTAAGTCCTGAACAATACCAGTTTTTAGCTCAATTTTGGACTTCATATTCTGAAGGAAAGCATAAAAAACAACAAGAACTTTTTATCCAAATGTGGCGACGCATGCCTAGGCTTTACCATGAGTTTCATGCTGCATTAAAGGAAAAGGATTATGTAACCAATGGCTATGCTTACAGGTTGTTAGCCGAAGCAAATATGCATGAGCAAGCTTTTTTGAAAAGTTTTGATCAAGGGAAAATTGTTTTTGTAGGTTTTAATGCGTTGAGCAATGCCGAAGCTAAAATTTTTAAGCAATTTCAGGAAACAGACAGTGCGCTGTTTTATTTTGACGTTGATGATTATTATGTAAATGACCCTTTGCAAGAAGCGGGCTTGTTTTTAAGGAAAAACTTTAAACAGTTGGGCTTAAAAAATGTGTTTGAAAACCAACCAAGTTTGATGAAAACTGCCGAGCATTCGGTTAATGTTTTTAAGGTTCAAGGGCATTCGGCACAAGCCAAAATTCTTAGTCAGGTTTTGGAAAGCTCGTATACAAGTTCTGAAGAAGTGGGCACAACCGCTGTGGTATTGGCCGATGAAAGTTTGCTCATTCCAACTTTGCAAACTATTCCAACCCACGTCAATGGAAGTGAAATAGACCTCAACGTTACCATGGGCTTTGCTTTGTCTACCTCAACCATTTTTGGCTTGGCAGATTTGTGGTTGATTAGTCAGCTTGAAATTTTAAAAACAGAAAGAGTCAATCATAAAAATGTAGCCGCTTTTATTACCCATCCTTTGACAGGTTTTAGCCAAAAAATGCGTGATAAAATCCAATCTGCATTACTTTCCGAAAATGTAGTAGAGATAGATTACCAACGTTTAATGCGTCAAAGTGGTTTGTTCGAGCTTTTTTATCGAAAAACAACACAGCCAAATGACGTTGTTACCAACCTTTTGCAAGTGTTAGATTATGTGTTAACCAGGTTGTCTAGTACGCAAGCACTTAAAAAAATTGATGCAGAGCTTTTTGTAAAAACCATACAAGAACTTAATCGCCTGCAAGATACTTTTGGCAAACACATTGATAAAGAAGAACTCAGTTTTGTAATTTATTTGGTGCAAAAGGCTTTGCAAGCTATTGCTGTGCCGCTTGCCGGCGATCCACTTAAAGGAATACAGGTAATGGGTTTGTTGGAAACTAGAAATCTAAACTTTGATAAAGTTGTTTTCTTAGGGTTTAACGAAGGCATTATTCCTAAATCTTCTATTGGCAATAGTTTTATTCCAGATAGCATACGCAGGGTTTATGGCTTGCCGGTTTTAGAAAATTTAGATGCCATTTCTTCGTATATGGTATACCGTCTATTGCAAAGGGCAAACAATATCAATTTTGTCTATAATGGGCTAACCGATGAATCTACTTCGGGCGAACCTAGTCGCATTTTAAAGCAATTAGAGTTTGAAAGTGGATTTAACTTCAATTACCACGAATTAAGTTTAAATGTAGCTACAGAGCCATTTAAAGAAGTTCAAATAGAGAAAAAAGGCAATAAATTTATTGAAGACGCACTTCGCAAATACCTCAATAAAACTAAAAGCTTGTCGCCATCGGCATTAACCCAATACATTGCTAACCCAATCGATTTCTTTTTTAAATATATTGCTGGCATTAAAGAACCAAAAGAAATTAAGGCAGTAGTAGAAGCCAACGAAATTGGTTCGATATTGCACAAGGCAATGGAGTTTTTTTATGAAGAACTGTTAGGTGCAGAAATTACCGCAGAGCGAATTAACGAAAGACGTAAGAAAGTGCCGCAGTTGGTTGTAAAAGCATTTAATTCGGTGATGTTCGATCATCCTGATAAGGTAATTGAATACAAAGGAATGCAAAAAGTAGTTTTGGCCATTGTAGAGACATATATTGCCATAATTTTGGATCAAGATGTAATGCAAACGCCGTTCCAGGTGCTAAGCTTAGAACAAAAGGTAGAAGCGCAAATTTCTTTCCCGCTAAACGGAAAGGAAGAAAGCATAAAAATATTTGGGATTATAGATAGGGTAGATGTAAAAGACGGTGTAACCAAAATTGTAGATTATAAAACAGGAAGTGATAAACTTACGTTTAAAGACATTCCTTCTTTGTTTGACACCAATGGAAAGCACATTAACAAAGCTTTAATTCAAACCTTATTGTATACCTATGCATATGAGCAGTTTTCGGGCAAAACTTGTGTAGAGCCTAATTTGTACATTGTCAAAGCCATGTCTAAAGAAGGCATTTCGTTTAAATCTGGAAAACAAATATTAGCTGGAGAATATCTAGACGAAATAAAGCCAATTTTTTTAGATGAACTTAGAAAAGTACTTACAGCGCTGTTTGAATTCCCCTATTTTACGACGAGTTCAGTACCTGATAATTACAAATACTCTATTTATAAAACGTTATTTGGAAAATAGCGCCTAAAGAATTTAGAAGATTTTTTAGTACAAAGCAAAATTTTATTCGACACTTTGTTGGTAGTGCCATATTTTATTTTACTATTTTGTAAACTAACACATCACTAAAAGCAAGGAAAAACGTACCGAAAAGACTACTTTAAAATTACGATACAATACTTATATTTGCCTTTTGTAATTTTGAAACACACAAATGAGAGAGATACAATTTAGAGAAGCACTTCGTGAAGCATTAAGCGAAGAAATGCGCAAAAACGAGAACATTTTTTTAATGGGGGAAGAGGTTGCGCAATACAATGGTGCTTATAAAGTTAGTCAAGGTATGCTTGATGAATTTGGCGATAAACGCGTTATTGATACACCAATTGCAGAGCTGGGTTTTGCTGGTATAGGTATTGGCGCTGCAATGAATGGATTGGTTCCGGTTGTGGAGTTCATGACTTTCAATTTCTCGTTAGTTGCCATCGATCAAATTATCAATGCGGCTGCAAAAATTCTTTCAATGAGTGGTGGTCAGTTTTCTGTACCAATCGTTTTTCGTGGACCAACAGGTAACGCAGGTCAATTAGGTGCTCAACACTCTCAAAACTTCGAAAACTGGTTTGCCAACTGTCCTGGGTTAAAAGTTGTAGTTCCGGCTACGCCTTATGATGCAAAAGGATTGTTAAAACAAGCCATTTTAGATCCAGATCCAGTAATTTTTATGGAGTCTGAAGTAATGTATGGTGATAAAGGCGATGTTCCTGAAGGCGAATATTACTTAGAAATTGGTAAAGCCAACGTGGTAAAACAAGGAACAGATGTGACTATTGTAACTTTTGGTAAAATGTTAACGCGTGCGGTTAACCCGGCAGTTGAAGAATTAGCGAAGGAAGGAATCAACGCAGAAGTGATAGATTTACGTACCGTTCGTCCAATTGATTATGCAACGATTATCGAGTCGGTAAAGAAAACCAACCGTTTAGTTATTGTAGAGGAGGCTTGGCCTTTGGCATCAATCTCTTCAGAAATCACTTTCAATGTTCAAAAACACGCTTTTGATTATTTAGATTCGCCAATTTTACGTATCACTTGTGCCGATGTGCCACTTCCGTATGCTCCAACACTTATTGCCGCTAGCTTGCCTAACGCTGATAAAGTTGTTAAAGCCGTAAAAGAAGTAATGTACGTGAAAAAATAGAACTACTACGCTGAGCTCCTGCCTGTCGCAGGCAGGTGTCAAGATGCAAAAGATATCAATCCTCTAAGCTTTGCTTAGGGGATTTTTTTTAGCCCACGGTTTAAAAGTGGGCTAAAATTTATAAATTATTATGGTTTGCTTGCTTAGGCTGATGGGTTTTAAAGCGCCCTGCAACCCTGCCAAAAGAGGTTGCCTTTAATGTTAAACCCGATTGCCGTATAAAGCCCGCAAGTTGAGGAACGAAACGAGGACTTGCAACAGAAAGCGGGGCAAATTTTGCCAAGCGCTTTGTATTTGAATTTTCAAAAAATTTGGACAGCTAAAATCCATAAATTTTCTTCTACGCAACCGATATTTCACTAAATTAGCCGATCGTAAAATCAATATGAATACACATTTTCAGCGGATAGCAGGCAGTTTAAATATTGCCATTAAACAAGTTGTTGCAACATTAAATTTATTGGACGAAGGTGCAACTGTCCCTTTTATTTCGCGTTACCGAAAAGAAGTAACAGGCAGCTTAGACGAAGTTCAGGTGGCTGCGATTAGAGATTTAGCACAACAGCTTCGAGAATTAGATAAACGTCGTGAAGCGATTTTAAAATCGTTAGAGGAGCTACAAAAATTAACGCCAGACTTAGCTAAAAAAATAAACGATGCCGAGACCATTACTGCTTTAGAAGATATTTACTTGCCCTATAAACCTAAGCGCAAAACGAGAGCATCGGTAGCTAAAGAAAAAGGCTTGGAGCCCTTGGCCTTACGTATTTTGTCGCAAAGCAGGATAGATCCAGCAGCTGAAGCTTTAGCTTACATTAACGATAAAAAAGGTGTGGTAAACGAAGTAGAAGCATTGGCGGGCGCCAGAGATATTATTGCCGAAATGGTAAGTGAAAATATAGATGCAAGAACTAAAATGCGTAATTTTTTTACTCAAAAAGCCAATTACAAATGTGTTTTAGTAAAGGGAAAAGAAGAAGCAGGCATCAAATACAAAGATTATTTTGAGTGGGAAGAAAGCGCTAAAACAGCCCCATCGCATCGCATTTTGGCTATGCGTAGGGGCGAGCAAGAAGGATTTTTAAAGCTTGATGTTTTGCCTCCTGATGAAGAAGCTATCGATTTGTTGGTTAATCAATTTGTAATAGGAAATAACGCTTGCAGTCAGCAAGTAGAATTGGCTGTTGTTGATGGCTATAAACGCCTTTTGCGCTCTGCCATGGAAACCGAATTAAGAACTGCAACCAAGCAAAAAGCCGATGAAGAAGCGATAAAGGTTTTTGCCGAAAACGCTCGTCAGTTGTTGTTGGCAGCACCAATGGGACAAAAAAATGTCCTCGCCATAGATCCTGGTTTTAGAACCGGCTGCAAAGTAGTTTGTTTGGATAAACAGGGCCAGTTGTTAGTTAATACCACCATTTATCCGCATACTGGGCAAGGAAATTTGAAAGATGCGGAGTGGCAGCTTAAGCAGCTTTGCGAAAAGCACGCTATAGAAGCCATTGCCATTGGCAACGGTACGGCGGGCAGAGAAACCGAAACTTTTGTGCGTGGTTTACAAATACCAGAGGTTGTAGTAGTTATGGTCAATGAAAGTGGCGCTTCTATTTATTCGGCATCGCCATTGGCTAGGGAAGAATTTCCCACACAAGATATTACCGTTCGTGGGGCAGTTTCTATCGGTCGCCGATTGATGGATCCTTTGGCAGAATTGGTAAAGATAGATGCAAAATCGATAGGTGTTGGGCAATACCAACACGATGTAGACCAGGCTAAATTGCAACAAAGTTTAGATGATACAGTTATAAGTTGTGTTAATGCGGTTGGGGTTGAGCTTAATACAGCTTCGAAACAGGTGTTGGCTTATGTTTCTGGCTTGGGCGACACTTTGGCGCAAAACATTGTAAATTATCGCAATACCCATGGCGCTTTTAAAAATAGAGAGCGTCTTAAAAAAGTGCCACGTTTGGGCGAAAAGGCATTTGAGCAAGCGGCAGGTTTTTTGCGCATAAGCGATGCTAAACAAGTTTTAGATCGTAGTGGCGTACACCCAGAGCGTTATGCTTTGGTAACGCAAATGGCGGCCGATTTAGAGTGTACGGTAGAAGATTTAATGAAAGACCCTGCCTTACAAAAGCAAATTAATTTGCAACGGTATGTAAGTGCAACGGTTGGTTTACCAACATTGAACGATATTTTAAAAGAATTGGCCAAGCCAGGCCGCGATCCACGTGAGCAGTTCGAAGCTTTTAGTTTTGCCGAAGGTGTAAATGCAATCACCGACTTAAAAATCGGGATGAAACTGTCAGGCATTGTAACCAATATTACCAACTTTGGTGCTTTTGTAGATATAGGTGTGCATCAAGATGGATTGGTGCATACCAGCCAAATGGCGAATAGATTTGTAGCCAATCCAAACGAAATTGTGAAGGTAAGTCAGGTTGTACAAGTTACCGTTATGGAGATTGATGTAGCTCGTAAACGGATTTCACTTTCGATGAAAGAGGAGCAAGGACCAAGGAGCAAAGAACCAGGAGAAAAAAGCAAAGCACAAGCGCCAAAGGATAAAGCCCCAGAAAATCGAAATTTTGCCACAAGGCCAACAAATAAAGCTTTTGCCAAAACTCAATCTACGAACGAAATCGACGGTGACTTGCAAGAAAAACTTGCCAAGTTGAAAGGGCTATTTAAGTAGATAAAAAATTACCAGGTTAAATTTTGCAGTCGGCAAAACGCTTTTATAAATTCCTGTTTTTAAAAAAATGCCCCAAATAGTGTTTAACTTTTTGGGGCATTTTTAAATATGGGCTTTAAACTTGCTTATTTTATTCCGTATTTTTCGCTATAACGTCTGTCTAATTGCTTGTGTAAATTATCTAAGTTGATATCGCGTCCTTGAATAAAAGCTCGTTCTACTTTGTTGGTTTTCATGTCCAAAGCATCACCCGCGGATATAAATAAAGTAGCGTCTTTGCCGGCTTCTAAACTTCCAACCGTTTTATCAATCCCCAATACTTTTGCCGTATTTAAAGTAATGGTTTGTAGAGCTTTTTCTTTGCCTAAGCCCCAAGCCGCAACTGTTCCTGCCATAAATGGTAAGTTTATTTGCTTCCAATAGCCCTCAATACTTACTACTACAGTTACCCCTGCATTTGCTAAAATAGCAGCATTTTTATAAGGCATATTTACATCATCGTCTACGTTGGTTGGCAATGAATGTGGTTTGCTAACCACAACGGCAACGTTATTTTCTTTCAAGAAATCGGTAACTAAATAAGCTTCGCTACCGCCAACAATTACTGGCGTAATGCCATATTTTTTAGAGAAATTAACCGCTGCTACGATGTCTTTTTGAGCGTTTACATTAATAAATAAACTTTGTTTACCATTCAAAAGTTTGGCCATTGCGGCAAAACGGCTATTTATAGTTGCTGGTTTATCGCCTTCATTGTAAGCCTTGGCTTGCGAAAAGAAATTATCTAGTTCTGCAATTGCATTTTGAGTACGCTCGGCCATTGCATCGGCAGAGAAACCTGTTCTCCCACCTCCGCCAAATCCGCCTCTACCACGTGGTGCAACTGGCCAGTTCATATGCATGGCGTCGTCTGTTTTGATTACTGCATCTTCCCAGTTCCAAGCATCTAGTTGTACCACCGATGAACTTCCTGCAATGGTGCCGCCTTCTGGTGTAATTTGAGCCATTAAAACGCCATTGCTTCGCAAAGTAGGCGGAACTTTCGAATCGGTATTGTAAGCCACAATAGACCTAATATGTGGGTTCATGTTACCAATTTCCTGAACATCGAGCGAAGCCTTTACAGATTCAAACTCTACTAAACCTAAATTGGTTACTGGCGAAATGAAACCCGGGTAAATATGTTTACCATTGGCGTTAATAACTTGTGCATCGGTACTGTTTACATCGCTAGCTTTGCCAACTGCTGTAATTTTTCCTTTGTCGAATGCTACATAGCCATTTTCTATTACTTCTCCATTACCTACATGTAGGGTTGCTCCAACAATCACAATTTTTTTAGTTTGTGACTTTGCTGGCGAAATAGTGGCTTGTGCAAAGCCCGATGCTGTAAATGTAAATGCAAATAACAGCGTTAATATATGTTTATTCATGAGAATGAGCTCCTTCCATAGTTTCGTTAAGTTCTGCCGAGTAATCGCCTAAGGTTTCGCAGTTATATAAAGTTTGAGGGATGGCCATTGGGCGTTGTGTACGGCCTCCTTTATTTTTACTGTCTAACATTTTTTGCACTAAACGGGCACGTTCTTTTTGTTGTTCTTTTAGCATTTGTGCGTCTTTTTCTATGTCCCAATAACCTACGCCATCCACAAACGTTTTTTCTGCTTTTGCATAAATAGACAATGGATGTTCCGACCAAACCACAATGTCGGCATCTTTACCTGCTTTTATACTTCCCACTTTGTTATCAATATGAAGCATAACGGCTGGGTTAAGCGTTACCAACTTTAGCGCATCTTCTTCGGGCATACCTCCGTACAATACGGCTTTACCTGCTTCTTGGTTTAAACGACGAGCCATTTCTGCATCATCAGAATTAAAGGCAGTTTTAACGCCCACGTTGTGCATTATTTTTCCGTTGTAAGGAATAGCTTCCTGAACTTCCATTTTGTACGACCACCAATCTGAGAAAGTGGAAGCGGCAATACCACGTGCTTTCATTTTATCAGCCACTTTATAGCCTTCTAAAATATGGGTAAATGTATTTATTTTAAATCCTAAGCTATCTGCAACATGCATCAACATATTGATTTCAGATTGTACATAAGAGTGGCAAGTAATGAAACGTTTGTTGTTTAAAATTTCAACAATTGCATCTAATTCTAAATCTCTACGTACGTTGTTGCCTTTTACAGCCATAGCCGCTTGGTATTCTTTTGCTCTGGTAAATTGATCCACAAAAGTTTGTTCAACACCCATACGTGTTACTGGAAAACGAGCTCCAGTACCAAAATTACTTTGTTTTACATTTTCGCCAAGGGCAAACTTGATAAAGCCATCCGCACCTGCAAACTTCAATTCTTCGGGTAATTTTCCCCAACGTAATTTAATCAATTGAGCTTGACCGCCAACAGGATTGGCCGAGCCGTGTAAAATGTGCGAGGTAGTTACACCACCAGCCAACTGGCGATAAATGTTTACGTCTTCAGAGTTGATGATATCGCCAATGCGAACTTCGGCAGATGATGATTGAGCGCCTTCGTTAATACCGCCAGCACCTGCAATATGCGAATGCTCGTCTATTAGCCCTGCAGTAATGTGCTTGCCTGTCGCATCAATTACTTTGGCAGCACCTGCGTTTAAGTTTTTGCCTACCGATTTAATTTTTCCGTTTTCTAACAACACATCGGCATTTTGTAAAACACCTTCTTTTTCGTTGGTCCATACGGTGGCATTTTTTAGCAATACCGTTTCTGCGCTAGGCAAAGTTGCGTTGCCAAAAGCAACCAATGGATAAATTAAACTGCCATTTAGTGCTAGAGCTGGTTTAGGCTCATCGCGTTTAGGCATTTCTTTATTTGCTTCTTTAAAGTTGGCGTTCCATTTGCCTGTTGCGCCATCGGCAAGAGCAACTTCGCCTTTAAAAGTAATTGGGTTTGTGCTTGTTAAATAACCGCTTAAACGTACATCGCCTTTAGGGTTTTTCTTTAAGTTAAAGTTAATGCTTACCCAATCGCCAGTGCGTACAAAAGTAGCGGTAGTTTTTAGGCTATCTGCGCCAAATCTTTCAATAGCAGCACTTGTTCCGCCTTGCGTACCGTTAATTTTTAAAGTTAATGCACCAATTCCATCCACATTTAAGGTGTATACTCCTCTTAAATCAGTAATGTCCATTTTACTTACTACAAAGCGATTGCCCTGAACCCAGTTTTCGTAAATGATAGTATTGGCTTTAAATAAGTTATCCGAAGTGATTAAGAAGTTGGCTATTTTGCCTTTTTCTAATGAACCAACTTTATCGGCTATGCCTAGCATTTTTGCTGGAGTTTCGGTAACAGCTAATAAAGCTTGTTTTTCGGTTAAGCCGTTTTCTATTGCAGAGCGGATGTTTGTCCAAAAATCTTTAGTGCTTTCTAAACCCGAGGTAGTTAAGGCGAAGTTAATACCGGCTTTTTCTAAAACTGCCGGATTTGTAGGCGCCAACTCCCAAGCTTTCATTTGCCCTAAACTTACGTTTCTAGCTTCGGCAGGATCTTCTACATCAAACGCTTTAGCAAAATTAACAGGGATGATTAAACTTGCACCAGTAGCCTTAACGGCATCTATGCGTTGATATTCATCTCCTGTAGATTTGATGATGTATTGTTTGCCAAACTCTTTTGCTATTTTATCTGCACGTAGCACGTTTTGCCATCCATCTGCTTCAAAAATTTGAGGTAAATTTTGTTGTTTGTTAAACTCTTCTAACGAGATGTTAAATTCTTCTTTTTGATTTTTGTACCAAGCTGCATCGTAATAAGTTTGTCGTAGCAAAGCGATGGAACCCATCAATGAGCTTGGGTAATCGTTGGCTGAAGTACCTTTGTTAAACGAAAAATTTGCTGCAGTTTGGTCTTTAAGCACCACCAAATGTTCGCCTAAATCATTTAAAGTTACCGCTGCAGAGGTGCCGCGGGCAATACCATCACGGTTGATGACATTTACACTTCCGAAACCTGCTTTGCGCATATCGTCGGCCTTTTTGGTATCGACAGAAAAAATATTTTTTACCTCGGTTTCTGGTCTTATGGCTTCATTCCAATTGTAAGCCCCTTTTTTTGTTGAGGTAAAAATAGATTGACGTCCACCACCAAAGCCACCTGCACCGCGTTGTGTTTCTGGCACACCGTACGAGGTAAATGCATCAACTAAAGAAGGGTAAACGTATTTCCCTTTTAGATCTATAACTACATATCCTTTTGGGATTGCAGTTGCGGTACCAACAGATTGAATAATTTGATTTTTGATTAACAACACTCCGTTGTTAATGGTTTGATTGGCATTTACTACAATATTTGCGTTGATAAAAGCATATTGTCCTGGTCTAATGTCAAAACTGCCATTAACCGGATAGGTTTGCTGTGCAAATAAAATTGTAGTAGAAAACACCAGCGCTAAGGCGAGTAAAATTTTCTTCATCATTTTAGTTTAAGTTAATTCCTTAAATCTATTCATAAATCTTTTAAAAATTACTTTATAACATCTTTTTTACCTTTTACTTGCTTTTTTAATAGGCTTGCAATATTTATAGTTATTTTATTACTTTTGAAATAAAAAACGATGATGAACAATATTTTAAGAAGTGCGCACTCAGGTTGGCGCTATGTGGTTTTAATTTTATTAATTATTGCAGTTGCTCAGGCTTTGGCCGGATTTTTTGGTAAAAAAGCGTATACCGAGGGCAACAGAAAGCTGAATGTTTTTACCTTAATTAGTGCTCACATACAAGTTTTACTTGGTTTGGCCCTATATTTTTTAGGCGATTGGTTTAAGATGGATAGCAGTACGCCAGTGGGACGCTATTGGAAAATGGAGCATTTAAGCATCATGATTGTTGCTGTTGTTTTAATTACCATTGGTAATGCGAAGTCTAAAAAAGTAGCTGATGCAGTGGCTAAACACAAAACCATTTCTATTTTCTTTGGTATAGCTTTATTGCTTATTTTGGTAGCCATTGCCACTATGGTAAAAAGTGATCCAAGCAGAAGCTTTTTTGGAGTTTCTTAA
>CANHHZ010000041.1 GCA_947460275.1 Sphingobacteriaceae bacterium
AAAAAACACTTAATGGCCGAAAAAGCATTTAGACTAATTCAGCACTACAGAATGCAAAACATCAATAAAGCGCTCTTTTTTAAGGAAGTAGAAATGGCTACACTAACCCCGGGATTTAACATCTATAGTTTTGTAGAAAATTATTTGGTTAAAACACTTCGCTAACAGGCGGCTAAAGTTGACTTAACTTCTCCTGTTTTTAAAATAGGCTTGTTTACTGATTTTTTGGTTGTGATTTGGTATTTTTTTAAACTAAAGTGCTGTTTTAAAGAGTAGTACTCTATAAAAAATAAATAAAAATTTTGTTTTATTAGATAAAACACTACCTTTAGGAGTAATTTATCAACTCAAAACAATTAAAAATCTGCCAAAAGCTACTTTTGGAACGTAGTTTGTATGTTGTTTTGAGAATATAAAAAATTGTGTAATTTTGTCTTACAAAAAATTACACAACAAGTTTGTTTAACCTTAAAAAAAGAAAATTATGAATTATTCTACTTTAAAAAAAGGTGTTGTAGCCTCTTTAGTAGTGTTAATGGGAGTAACCTCTCTAGCTAATGCTCAAGATGCTCCAGCAACTTCTTCTTCTGCGAAAGTATTCGGTGGAAGAGCGCAGTACAGAACATGGTCATTAGGAATTAACGCAGGCGTTTTAGCTCCGGTTAATGCTATTGGCGGAACCAACGATTTTACAAACTGGGACGTTAACTTAGGTTATGGTGTTTCTTTGCGCAAGCAATTAGGACATGCATTTGGCTTAGAAGCTAATGTTTTCCGTGGAAAATTATCTGCTACAAACAAAGATGCAGTTGGTGGTGTTAGAAACGGAACCAAAGAGTTTGAAACAGAAGTTCAATACGCAGTAGACTTAAGAGGTGTTGCTAATGTTGCAACTGTTGATTTCTTACGTCGCGAAAATGCTGTTAACTTTTTCGTAACTGCTGGTTATGGTATCATGGCTTATAACCCTAAGGTAACTTTAGCTAATGGTACAGTGACTAACAATAAAGGTAAATATGGAGATACTAGAGATAAAGATTTCATTAGAGAAGCTTACATTCCTGTAGGTGCTGGTGTTAAATTTAAAGTTTCTGACCGTGTTGCTTTCAACTTGGCTTACACTATGAACTTTGTTGACGGTGATAACGTTGATGGAGTATATGCTGGTGGAAACTCTAAAGATAAATTTTCTTACACCACTGCTGGTTTAGAATTCTCTTTAGGTTCAAAATCAAAACCAAACTTGGATTGGGTAAACCCAGTTGCTATGATGTATGATGAATTGAAAGATCCTTCTTTACGTCAAGAAGTTGAAGCATTGAGAAATCGTGTAGCTAGCGTTGAAAAATCTGTTGAAGCTTTGAAAAAAGATTCAGATGGTGATGGTGTTGCTGATCAATTTGATAAATGTCCTGGAACTCCAGCTGGTACTAAAGTAGACGGTTCAGGTTGTCCACTTCCAGTTCCTGCTCCAGTTGTTGCTCCAGTTGCTCCAGTTGTAACTGCAACAGGTTTCGAAACTATCCAATTTGATTTTAATAGTTCAGTTTTAAAAACGGATTCATATCCAGTATTAGATAAATTATCTTCAGTATTGCGTGAAAACGGTGGTAAAGTAACTACAAAAGGTTACGCTTCTAGCGAAGGTACTGCTGCATACAATTTGAAATTATCTAAAGACAGAGCTAACTCTGTTAAAACTTATTTAGTAAACTCTGGCGTTAGTGCTAGTTTGGTTACTGTAAAAGGTTTAGGTGAAGCTAATCCAATTGCTTCAAACGATACTGAAGAAGGTCGTATCCAAAATCGTCGTGTTGAAACTTCAAGAAACTAATATTTCTTGAATTCAATTTTTAAAACCCTCTAGCTCAGCTAGAGGGTTTTTTTATTACCTTTACATTATGTACTTTTTTAGAAAAACAGACCCAAACCGTCCTAACAATTTTAACATTAGGGTAATGCATTTGATTAATGCGCTTGCCATCATTTTATTTTTGGCTGGCATACTTTACAAATTAATACAGTGGCTATTTTAATCCTAACATGAAAAAAATTATCAATACAACTAATGCTCCTGCTCCAATTGGCCCTTACAGTCAAGCTGTAATTGCCAACGGATTTTTATTTGCTTCGGGCCAAGTTGCCATAAATCCCGAAAACGGGGAGCTTAATATATCTACTCTCGAAGAAGAAACACATCAGGTAATGCGCAACATTAAGGCGGTCTTGTTAGAGGCTGATTACACTTTTGATGATATTGTTAAAACAACTATTTTTCTTTCTGATATGAATTTATTTGCAGCGGTAAACGAGGTGTACGGGTCGTACTTTGCCTCAGCCTATCCAGCTAGAGAAACAATAGCTGTGAAAGGATTACCAAAAGGAGTTAATGTAGAAATATCTATCACTGCCTTTAAAGCTTAAGTAGTGAATTCAAAGTCTAGGTATTTATTAGCTGCATTTCTTTCGGTAGGGATTTGGGGTTTTTTTGCTATTCCGTTAAGAAATTTAAAAGCATTCCCATCACAAGAGATATTGTACTATCGCATTTTTACTTCATTGATCGTAATTTGGATAACAATATTTTTGTTTAGAAAATCGGCACTAAAAAAAGATATCGCTTATTACAAATCGGCCTTGCCTAGTCAAAAACAAATTATTGTTTGGCAAATTTTGGGCGCTACGGTTTTACTTACTCTAAATTGGTTTAGCTTTATTTATGCGGTAAATAATGTGAGTCTTAAATCGGCAGCATTTGCCTACATGGTTTGTCCGCTTATTACTGCTTTTGGCGGATTTTTAATTTTAAAAGAAGAGCTGTCTAAACTTAAATTAGTTTCGCTCGGCATTGCCTTAGTTAGTATTCTGCTTTTGGCTACTGGTTCGTTTATTGAAGTGGCATGGTCTGTAGGTATTGCTTCTTTATATGCGTTTTATTTAATAATTCAGCGTAAAATGCAGCACTTGGATAAATTAAATGTGCTTGCTTTGCAAATTACCATTGCTGTGCTGTTGATGTTACCCTTTTATCTTTATCAGCATCAAGCATTGCCAACTAGTGCTTGGTTTTGGTCTAACATTGTTATTATTGCAGTTTTGTTTACGGTAATTCCGTTATTTTTGAGCCTTTATGCACTTATTGGCATACCGTCTTCTACCTTAGGAATTATTATTTATCTTAATCCTATCATTGCTTTTAGTGTTGCAATTTTATATTTTAATGAAAAAATAGATGTTCATCAATTGTTGGCTTATACTTTATTGCTTTTTGCCGTTTTTCTTTTCAATTGGAACTTAATAAAAGATATGTTTACTTTAAAAAGAAAATAGGATTGCCTTGTTTGCCTCAAATTTAGATATGCTGTTAGTTTACCTTAAGGGTGTAGGGCCTAAGCGTGCCGAACTTTTGCAAAAAGAGTTGGGCATGAATACTTATGGTCAGTTACTTAACCATTATCCTTTTAGGTATATTGATAGAACACGTTTTTATAAAATAAGCGAACTTACACCTGAGCTACCTTTAGTACAAGTAGTAGGCAAAATTTTAAGTAAGGAAACCATTGGCGAAAAGCACAAAAAAAGAATTGTAGCTAAATTTGCAGACGAAACCGGAATAATGGATTTGGTTTGGTTTCAAAGTTTAAAATGGGTTGAGGAGAATGTCCTTCGCGGAAGTACTTATATCGCCTTTGGCAAGCCCAATTGGTTTAACAATAGTTTCAGTATTTCGCATCCAGATTTAGAAGCTTATCCACGTAAGCAAGGTGTTACAGGAAACTTAACCCTGCAGCCCATTTATCATACTACCGAGAAAATGAAGAAAAGTTTTTTGGATAGCAAGGGCCTTCAAAAACTTATTCAAAACATTATTGAGCTGCATATTAACGAGGTTAAGGAAACCTTGCCTCTCTACATTTTGGAGAAATATAAGTTAATTAGCAAAAAAGAAGCACTAATCCAGATACATTTCCCGGCAAATACCCAAATGCTGCAGCATGCCGAAAGGCGCCTAAAATTTGAAGAACTGTTTTTTATTCAGCTTCAGTTATTGCATAACAAACAATTGCGCAGTTTAAAATTTAAAGGCGCACCTTTTAATACTGTAGGCGATAAGGTAAATACTTTTTACAACAAGATGTTGCCTTTTGCCTTAACTAATGCCCAAAAACGAGTAATTAAAGAAATACGAATTGATACCCAAAGGGGAAGCCAAATGAACAGGCTAGTGCAAGGCGATGTGGGTAGTGGTAAAACTGTGGTGGCGTTGATGAGCATGTTGTTGGCCAATGACAATGGACATCAAGCTTGTATGATGGCGCCGACAGAAATTTTGGCTCGTCAGCATTTTCAATCTTTAGTAGATTTGTTAAAAGGCGAATTGGTAAATGTGGCTATTTTAACAGGGAATACAAGTAAAAAGCAACGTATTCTATTGCATCAGCAATTGGAAAATGGCGAAATTGATATTTTAGTAGGTACGCACGCCCTCATAGAAGATAAAGTAAAGTTTAAAAACCTTGGTTTAGTTGTCATAGACGAGCAACATCGTTTTGGGGTAGAGCAAAGGGCTAAGTTATGGCGAAAAAATGTAATTCCGCCTCATATTTTAGTGATGACTGCTACACCAATACCTCGAACTTTGGCCATGACCTTATATGGCGATTTGGATGTTTCGGTAATTGATGAGTTGCCTGTTGGGAGAATACCAATAGAAACTAAGCATCTATTTGAAGGTCAGCGTTTGCGCATGTTTGGGTTTATGAAGCAAGAAATTGCCAAAGGTAGGCAAGTGTATGTAGTTTACCCTTTGATTAAAGAAAGCGAAACGCTCGATTTATTACATTTAGAAGCGGGAATAGAACAACTAAGCCATGAGTTTCCTTTGCCCAATTACCAAATAAGTATTGTACATGGCCAAATGCCAAATACCGACAAGCAATACGAAATGCAACGATTTATTGAGGGTAAAACCCAAATTATGGTAGCTACTACCGTAATAGAAGTTGGCGTAAATGTACCTAACGCATCGGTAATGATTATAGAAAATGCAGAGCGATTTGGACTTTCTCAGTTGCACCAGCTGCGGGGAAGGGTTGGACGTGGCGCCGAACAATCTTTTTGTATTTTAATGTCGGGCAATAAACTAAGTGCTAATTCCAAGCTGCGTTTAGAAACGATGGTGAAAACAAATAACGGTTTCGAAATATCTGAAATCGATTTGCAATTACGCGGTCCTGGAGATATTACTGGAACCCAACAAAGTGGAGTTTTAGAGCTTAAAATGGCCAACTTGGCCAAAGATCAAATTATTTTACAAGAAGCAAGAAATACGGTTATCCAACTTTTTGAACAAGACCCAACACTCAGCAATCCGGAAAATATTCTGCTTAAAAATTACCTCGATAAAAAAAACAGAGGGATTACCTTTGATAAAATTTCTTAATCCCAATCCCTAAAGTAGGGGGATGAATGAAGATTCAGTCTAAAGATTAATCTTCGTCGCTACCCGGTAAAGAGCCGCTTCCGGTATAAGCACCTTTGCGTATAATTGGCATTTTAAGGTATTTAAATAAATCGTCTAAATGCAGTAAGCTGCCATTGGTAAGGTTTCCTAAAAGAACAACGACAATATCTTTATCCAAATCGCGTATATAAATATGGCGGAAACCATGCCACCAGCCGGTGTGGTACACTACTTTATCCATCCCTTTACCATCAAACATTCGCCAGCCGTAACCATAGTTAAAGTGTCCGTTTACTGGTTTGTTGCGCCCAACATAAGCCGTATCTAAGCTTTTTTGAGATAGTAATCGGCCATTCTTTAAATATTTATCATATAAAAGCAAATCATGTACGGTACTGTAAATCCCTTTATCTCCAACTGGCCCATCCAAAAAGTTTTGTACCACAGAGTAGCGCCAAGTGCGGTCGTGGCCAACTACATCAACAGGAATTTTTGGATAAACCGTGGTAGAATATACATGTGTATTTTTCATCCCGGCAGGTTTAAATATATGCTCCATCATGTATTCTGCATAAGTTTTACCTGTTACTTTTTCGATTATGGCACCCAAAACCATAAAATTAGAGTTGTTGTAATGAAATATATTGTCGGGTTTTGTATACGGGCGAGGTTTTTTTTCGGCAATAACGTTCATTACTTCAAAATTGCTAACTCCTTTTTTCTGATTTCTTTTTTCTTTGCGCCAAATGTCATCAATAAAATAAACGTAGTTCATCATCCCGCTTCGGTGACTAAGTAACAACTTAATGGTAATGCCCTCGTAAGGAAAATTAGGGAAAAACTTTTTTACATTGTCTGTTAGCTTCAATTTTCCAGCTTCTGCAAGTTGCATAATCGCTACCCCAGTAAAGGTTTTGGTAATAGAAGCCAGTTCAAATTCTGAGTTTATCTTTAAACTATCGCGGTGCAAATAATCAGCCCATCCAATTGCTTTTTGATAAAGTATTTTTCCTTTTTTTGCTACCAATACGTTGCCATTAAACCCCGATTTTTTATGCAGATTTTGAATAAAATTTGCTATCCATTGATCGCTTTTTTTTGGGTCGTAAGTCACCAAGAGGCGATCGTCTACGTCGTCTTGTTTTGTTCTAACTTTTTTTTCTGCTTCTGCTATTTTTGCTTTTTCTACTGCGCTTGTACAAGCTAAAAGCGTTAAAAAACCTAAGGAAATGGCTGTAATTAAGTAACGAAACTTCATTTAATGATGAATTTGGATGATGAAGTTCCGAAATTAAGGATTATTGTTTTTGTAAATGCAAAAGAGTTTTAAACATTGTTTTGTTTTCAAAAATAATTGTTGGTGATTGGTATGAAATCGTTTCGTCCACTTAAATTTCAAAACAATTTAAATATCTTACACAAAACAAACGCTTTAGCCGTCAAAAAACTTAAATTTGCACAAAAAATAATACAACAATGAGTTTCAGAATAGAACACGATACCATGGGTGAGGTAAAAGTGCCTGCCGATAAATACTGGGGCGCTCAAACCGAACGCTCACGCAATAATTTTAAAATTGGTCCTGAAGCTTCTATGCCAAAGGAAATTATACATGCTTTTGGTTATTTGAAAAAAGCAGCAGCATTAGCCAACACCGAACTTGGTGTTTTGGCTCAAGAAAAAGCAGTATTAATTGCAAAAGCTTGCGATGAAGTAATTGCAGGTAAATTGGATGCCGAGTTCCCGTTAGTAATTTGGCAAACAGGTTCGGGTACGCAAAGCAACATGAATGCCAATGAAGTAATTGCTAACCGTGCTCATGTTTTAAACGGAGGGAGTTTAGCTGATGATAAAAAAGTGCTTCACCCAAATGACGATGTAAATAAATCGCAATCGTCAAACGATACTTATCCAACGGCGATGCACATTGCAGCCTATCAACAAGCGGTAGAAATTACTATCCCTGGTTTGGAAAAACTAAGAAATACTTTAGCAAAAAAAGCGGCTAGCTGGAATGATATTGTAAAAACTGGGCGTACACACTTTATGGATGCTACGCCTTTAACTTTGGGACAAGAGTTTTCGGGTTACGTACAACAAATAGACAACGGCATTAGAGCCATCAAAAATGCTTTGCAAATGATTGCCGAGCTGGCACTGGGTGGAACAGCCGTTGGTACGGGCTTAAACACACCAAACGGATATGATGTTTTGGTAGCAAAAAAAATTGCCGAGTTAACGGGCTTGCCTTTTGTTACTGCCCCTAATAAATTTGAAGCTTTGGCTGCACACGATGCTATGGTAGAGCTTTCGGGCGCATACAAACGTGTAGCGGTTTCTTTAATGAAAGTTGCCAACGACATTAGAATGCTAAGTTCAGGTCCACGTTGTGGGATTGGAGAAATCGTCATCCCAGATAACGAACCAGGCTCTTCAATTATGCCAGGAAAAGTTAATCCTACACAACCAGAGGCCATGACAATGGTTTGCGCACAAGTAATGGGCAATGATGTAACGGTGGGGATTGGTGCCAGCAACGGTCATTTTGAACTTAATGTTTTTAAACCGGTTATTGCTGCAAATGTGTTACAATCAGGCCGTTTAATTGGTGATGCCTGCATTTCCTTTAATGATAAATGCGCCGAAGGTATCGAGCCAAATAGGCCTGTAATTAAGCAGCACATGGAAAATTCGTTAATGTTGGTTACAGCATTGAATCCATATATAGGTTATGAAAATGCAGCAAAAATTGCTAAAAAAGCACACAAAGAAAACAAAACCCTACGCGAAGCCGCTGTTGAGCTCGGTTTGCTAACTAGCGAACAATTTGACGAATGGGTGCGCCCAGAAGATATGGTAGGTAGTTTAAAATAAATTAAATATTGAAAGTTCAAATGAAGAGTAACAAAAACATAATGTTTACACGTATTTCCTTTTTGCTTTCCATCTTTTTACTTTTTTTTTCTTTAACTGCCTGCAGGCGTTTGCCCAATGTACAAGGTAAAGGTGAAGTGTTTTTACAAGGTATTTGGAACCAAGATTCTATAGCAAGCGCCAATCAATTGCTCAGCTATACCCAGCATAGGTTTAAAATTACTTGCGATTCTTTTTATGTCGATTTAACCACTTTTTCTAAAGTTAATTATTACGAAGAATCGTGTTTTAATAAAGGTGTTTGGAAAGAATATGCCAAAGGAACTTATTTGGTAAAAGGCGATACTTTAATGTTGGTTGGTACTTTAACAAAAGCAAATTACAAGCAAAAAGTGTCTGGATGTTATCGAAATGGCCGTTTTTTGGTCAACTTCAAAATTCATAACAGTTCCTCAAAAAAACTAGAATTAGAAAATTTAAACAATCAAACAGAGTGTGTGTTGGTATTGAAACAGCAAATAACTTGTGTACCTAAAGAATTATAAAATGAAATTATTGATCAAAAAGTTAGTTATTGTAGTTGTGCTTGCTTATTTACCCTTTACAGCGGGGGCTTGGGGGGTATTAGGACACAGAATTGTGGGTGAAATTGCCGATTTAAATATCAACGCCAAAACACGTAAAGCCATACAACAGATTTTAGGTGCCGAAAGCCTAGCCATGTCGGCCAACTGGGCCGATTTTGTCAAATCGGATACAAGTTATAATTATTTGAGTTCGTGGCATTACGTAAATTTACCTGCAAATGCCTCAAAATCAGAAGTTTTTAGCTTCTTGGATAATCAAACCGAACCTAATATTTACAACAAAACCACCGAAATGATAGCGGTGTTAAAAAATGCGAAAAGCACTTTAGCACAAAAAAAATTGGCTTTGCGTTTGCTCATCCATTTGGTTGGCGATTTACATCAGCCAATGCATACTGCACGAAAAGAAGATTTGGGAGGTAACAAAATACAGTTGACCTGGTTTGGTGAAAGAACCAATTTACACCGTGTTTGGGATGAAAATTTAATAGAATTCCAGCAGTTAAGTTATACCGAATATACAAAGGCAATAAACCACACAACACCACAACAACGCTCCAGTTGGAAAAAATCCACTTTAAAAGATTGCGTTTTCGAATCTTATCAAGTTTGTAATAAAGTTTACGCCACCGGTATTAAAAACGACGATAAGCTAAGTTTTCGCTATAATTTTGATTGGGTTACAACCCTAAACGAGCAATTGTTGAAGGGCGGCATACGATTGGCAAAAATTTTGAATGATATCTACATTTAATAGATACGAAAGCCAATGTTTTATTACCCGATTGATATGTTACTTTTCGGCTTTGATAAAACCTTAAAGTTGATACCATTACAGTAGATCATCGGGAGTTAATTTGTCCTATAAAATTAAAAAAAATGCAAAAACCTCAATTATTTATGGTGTTGTTGGGTTGTACTCCTCCGGGTCGACTAACCGAACAGCACGATATTTTTTTCGGCATTGCTAATTCTTTAAAGGAGTTGTTGCCACAAATGTTGGCTTTTTGGCCAGAAGCGAACGGAAAAATACACATAGACGCTTGGCGAACTGTAAATAAGGTTGGAAGCTACAAAGTAGAGGTGCTGGCTAAAGGCCGAGCCAAACCTTGCGAAAATGCATTGTTCTTCATTAATTTGGGTGGTTACAAACCAGGCGAGTTCGACGAGCCGCATTATAAAATGTTAACCGTGGCTAGCCAAAAAGCATTGGCCATAAAAGAAGCCAAAGAAACAGCCTTTTATAAACACACTGGTTTTGAAGGAGCCGTTTCGCATATAGACGACAAATATGGTGTTGATGTTGATGATGTTTTTGAAATAGAAGATATTCTATCGGCAGAAACTAAAGCCAAATATGCACTGCAAATTTTCACAGCAACAAATTTTCCAGACGATGAGATAAATTTAGGTTATCTGCCTTTGGCAAAAATTTAATAATTTAAACAAATTCTACTAAAGTTGTGAGTTACCTTAACACCTAACTCTGTTACTTGGATAACATAAAGTAGTGATATTGGGAGAAGTTGCTTGATTTACTGCCAGAAAGTGTCAACTTCTTCGTTTCGGAAATATAGCAGTAGATAAAAATACTTAACTTTGAGAATGATTAAGTTTTTTTTAACGCTCTTCAGTTTTTTTATTTTTGCATTGGCCCACGGGCAAGCGGAAAACCCTAAAGCTGACAAAGATTTGGCTACCATCTCGGTTTTGGATGCGGCCGATTCGGTGATGATTCAACCCACTGCAGATGAGCTTTTTATCTATGCAGAAAGAAATGAACGAAGCGGAAACCTAAACGAAGCTTTAGTTTTATTTAAAAAAGCTGCTTTTGAGTATAATGTCAAAAAACAACGTATTAAATATGGTAAAACTTTGTTGAGGATGTGCAATTTGCATCTTTCCTTAAAAAATTTGGTGGAAGCAGAGCAGGTTGCTCTTCATTTAGCTTTAAAAAATTATTCTCGAATTGGCAGCAGCGCCGGACAAATGGAAACTTACAACATGCTCGCCAAAATTTATTTCGAAGCTAACAAATTGCCTCAATCTTTGTGGTTTTACAGCCAACAAGGATTGTCGGCACAACGTTTAAAAAATAAAGCTGCTTATATCGACTCTGTATTGGGTATCGCCGCTATTAAAATTAAGAAAAAAGAATATTATTTGGCCATTAAGGATGTGAATAGGGCAGAAATTTTAGCCAAAAATTCTAACATAAATAAATTTGCAGCGCAAATACAACAAAGTAGAACTGCAATTGCACAAAAAAGTGTGCCCAAAATATAAGCGCAAAAAAATAAACAATAATTCCTCAAAGGAGAAATCATAAACTTTACAAAAAAGATACATCAAAAAGATTAAATTTTTTGGTTATTTGATAAATTGGTGCCATATTGGATGAGGATTTTACAAGAATGGATTTTAAACAAACAAAAGAAATGCTGAAAAGAGTATTATTGATTATGTTTACCGCTGCAGCTCTAGCCTGTAGCGCATCGCCTAAATCACAAAAAATTGTTGATGGCGTAAATAATATCAAACCAGACGAACAACAAAGTTTGGCTACACGTCAAATCGTATCATTGATAGAAAATTATAATTACAAAAAACAAGCAGTAAACGACTCTATTTCTTCGCTGGTTTTAGATAGATATATCAAAGCACTCGATCCTTCTAGGTATTATTTTTTAGCCAGTGATATCAAAGAATTTGAACAGTTTAGAACTAGTTTAGATGATGATTTTAAAGCTGGTGATTTGAGTGCACCTTTTTATATATTTAATGTTTACCTTAAAAGGTATAACGACCGAATTGATTACTCTGTAATCCAAATCAAATCAAAATACGACTTTACTCAAAACGACACTTATGTGTATGATAGAGAAAAAATGCCTTGGATTAGCTCAAATAGAGAGCTCGACGAGCTTTGGAAAAAAAGAATCAAATACGAGTTAGTAAACCTTAAAATTGCTGGAACGGATGAGGTAAAAAACATTGAAACTTTAACAAAAAGGTATCAAAATCTAAAATCTCAAGCCGCAAAGTTCAACAATCAAGATGTTTTCCAAATTTTGATGGATGCTTTTACCGAAGCGATAGATCCGCATACCAATTACTTTAACCCACAGCGAGCCGAAGTTTTTAACCAAGAAATGGCACGCTCCTTAGAAGGAATAGGTGCTACATTACAGTTAGAAAACGAAGTAACCAAAATTGTAACCATTGTTCCTGGTAGCCCAGCATATAAAAGCAAGCAATTAAACGCTGGCGATCGAATTATTGCTGTTGCGCAAGGGCTTAATGGTGAGTTTGAAGATGTGATTGGATGGCGTATTGATAACACTGTTTCTAAAATTAAAGGCCCAAAAGGCACAACTGTGCGATTAAAAGTTATCCCGGTAGGCCAAGAACTTTCTTCGAAACCTATGATTGTAACCTTGGTAAGGGAAAAAGTAATTTTAGCAGATCAATCTGCAAAAAAAACTGTTAAAATAGTAACTGAAGGTGGAAAAAAATATAAAATCGGAATTATAGAGTTGCCTGCTTTTTATGCTGATTTTAAAGCCGCAAGCGCCGGCGATGCTAATTATAAAAGTACTACACGCGACGTACGTTTGTTGATTGACACCTTGAAACGACTTGATAAAGTTGATGCCATCATAATGGATTTAAGAGCCAATGGAGGCGG
>CANHHZ010000042.1 GCA_947460275.1 Sphingobacteriaceae bacterium
CTTTGGTAATTAAACTATTCTCCCTATCTTTGCAGTCCCTAAAAAAGAGGGAAATAAAATATTTTTTAACAAATTAAATAAAAGCAAGTGAATACGTTAAGTTACAAAACTGTCTCTGCCAATGCCAAAACTGTTAATAAACAGTGGGTTGTAGTTGATGCACAAGGAGAGATTTTGGGGCGCTTGTCTTCTAAAATCGCAATGATTATTAGAGGAAAACACAAGCCAGAGTTTACCCCAAACGTAGACTGCGGAGATAATGTAATTGTTATCAATGCAGACAAGGTAAAATTGACCGGGAACAAATTCAGCGAGAAACAATATGTTTCTTACACTGGATATCCAGGAGGTCAAAGATTCATTTCTCCAAAAGAGTTAATGGCAAAACACCCAACTCGTGTTATCGAGAAGGCTGTACGCGGAATGTTACCTAAAAGCCGTTTGGGCAAAAAATTGTACACCAATCTTTTTGTTTATGCAGGCTCTACACATCCGCACACGGCACAATCACCAACAACCATTACACTTTAATTAAAGGAGAAAAGAAATGTCAGTTACAAACACTTCAGGAAGAAGAAAAACTGCAGTTGCCCGTATCTATTTAAAAGAAGGCAACGGCACTATTACCGTAAATGGTAAAGATCACAAAGTATATTTCCCTACCTTACCCTTGCAATACATTGTTAACCAATCATTCGAAGTAGCTGAATTAATTGGTAAATATGATGTTACTGTAAATGTAAATGGTGGCGGAGTAAAAGGACAAGCAGAAGCAGTTCGTTTAGCTATCGCTAAAGCTATTGTTGAATTAGATGCTGAGAAAAAACCAGCATTACGCGCTAAAGGGTTAATGACCCGTGATATGCGTATGGTTGAGCGTAAAAAACCAGGACGTAAAAAAGCACGTAAGAAATTCCAATTCAGTAAACGTTAATCTTAAAGGAGACAAACACAATGGCAAGAACTACATATCAAGACTTATTGGATGCAGGTGTACACTTTGGTCACCTTACCCGCAAATGGAATCCGAAAATGGCACCATATATTTTTATGGAACGCAACGGAATTCACATTATAGATTTAAACAAAACTTTAACTAAAACTGAAGAAGCTGCTGCTGCGATTAAACAAATCGTAAAATCAGGTCGTAAGATCTTATTCGTAGCTACGAAGAAACAAGCTAAAGAAATTGTTGCTGAACAAGCAAAAAAAGTAAATATGCCTTTCGTAACCGAACGTTGGTTAGGTGGTATGTTAACTAACTTCGCAACTGTACGCAAGTCAATTAAAAAGATGGTTACCATCGATAAAATGACTAAAGACGGTACTTATTCAATCCTTTCTAAAAAAGAGCGCTTAATGATTCAACGTGAGCGTATCAAATTAGAAAGCTTATTGGGTGGTATTGCAGATTTAAACCGTTTACCGGCTGCAATTTTCTTAATCGACGTTAAAAAAGAGCATATTGCTGTAGCAGAAGCGATGAAATTAAACATCCCTACTTTTGCAATGGTGGATACCAACTCTGATCCATCAAACATCGATTTCCCAATTCCTGCAAATGATGATGCAACTAAATCAATTTTATTGATTACAGACGTAATTATCAAAGCAATTGAAGAAGGTTTAGACGAGCGCAAACGCGAAAAAGATGACGAAGCTGAAAAAGAAGCTGTAGCAGCAAAAACTGCCGCTGATGCTCCTGAAGCTGCGCCGAAAAGAGCTAAAAAAGAAACTGCTGAGGCACCAGCTGCAACAGAAGAATCTACAGAGGGTTAAACCCCTTACCCTTAAAGGGGTATTAAAGTTTTAAAATAATAAAATTTATAACACACTCACAAGTCCCGATTTATCGGGATTTGTGATTTAAACTTAATAAAATGTCTACAGTACAAATTACTGCCGCAGATGTAAATAAATTACGCCAACAAACCGGTGCCGGTATGATGGACTGCAAAAAAGCATTAGTAGAATCCAATGGCGATTTCGAAGCTGCGGTTGATTTATTACGTAAAAAAGGTCAAAAAGTATCTGCCGCTCGTTCTGGTAATGCTACTTCTGAAGGTCTAGTATCCATCCATGTTTCGGCAGATGGTACAAACGGTAAATTAGTTGCTTTAGCTTGTGAAACTGAGCCAGTTTCTAAAGTTGAAGATTTCCGCAACTTAGCTCATGCTGTTTTAGCTGCAGCTGTTGCCAACAATCCAGCTTCTGCTGAAGAATTATCAGCAATTACCTTGGAAGATGGACGTACAGTTGCCGAGACTATAACTGAATTAACCGGTAAAATCGGAGAGAAAATCGTTATCCAAGAGTACGCAAATATATCTGGAGAGAAAATCGTTTCTTATATCCACTCTAATGGCAAAATGGGTGTTTTGGTAGTATTCCAAGGCGCTAATGGCGTAGATATTACTGAAGCTGGTAAAGATGTGGCTATGCAAATTGCTGCAATGAGTCCAGTTGCTGTTGATAAAGACGGTGTTGATCCTGCTACAGTTGAGCGTGAGATTGAAATCGCTAAAGATGTAATTCGTCAAGAAGGTAAACCAGAAGAAATGGTAGAAAAAATTGCCGCTGGTAAATTGAACAAATTCTATAAAGACAGTACTTTGTTAAACCAAGAGTTTGTGAAAGATAGCTCTGTAGATGTTCGTAAATTTTTAGATAATACGGCTAAAGGTTTAACTGTTACCGCTTTCAAACGTGTACAATTAGGCGCTTAAGTACTAAACTAATATTTTTAAAAGGCTTTCCAATTTGGAAAGCCTTTTTTGTTTAAACCTGCATTCGTAAATTTTAAATCCTCATCCATACTTTGATTATATTTGTTAACTAAATTTATTCAATGATTGCAATCACAAATAGTAAGTTTTTTAAGGACAATGAACTCCTTGCTCATCAAACGCTGCTAATTAATAAAGGTAAAATTGAAGCGATTACAGCTGAAAATATCCCGGAAGGTTATGAAGTAATTGATGCCAATGAAAATTACGTGGTGCCGGGCTTTATCGACCTGCAAATTTACGGTAGTGGAGGCAATTTGTTTTCGGCTTATCCAACTGCTCAAACTTTAGCACAAATGGATGCCGATTTGATCAGCAAAGGCACTACCAATTTTTTAGCTTGCGTGGCCACCAACAGTCCCGAAATTGTGCGCCAAGCTATAGAAGCCGCAAAAGTTTATCGCCCAATGGCCAAAGGTTTTTTAGGTTTACATTTAGAAGGACCTTTTTTAAACGCAAAAAGAAAAGGAGCGCATGTTGCTTCCTATATCAAAAAAGCAACGCTAGCCGAAGTTAAAGAGTTGGTGGCGCTTGCCGATGGGGTAGTTAAAATGATGACTATTGCGCCAGAGTTGCAAGACGATGAAGTGATCGATTATTTGCTAGCCAACAACATTGTGCTGTCTATAGGGCATAGCGATGCCAGTTTTGAGCAAGCTACGGAGGCCTACAACAAAGGAATTAATACAACTACACATTTGTTTAATGCCATGCCTTCCATTCATCACCGCGAGCCTAATTTGCCCGTAGCAGTGTTTAATCACCCCAAGGCAATGGCAAGTATCATCGCCGATGGCAACCATGTCAATTTTGAAGCGATCAAAATGGCACACCAATTAATGCAAGAAAGATTGTTTTTAATTACCGATGCCGTTACCGCTTGCCACATTGGCCCTTATCAGCATCAATTGCAGGGCGATAAATTTATAACCCCAGACGGAACACTTTCGGGCTCAAACATTACCATGTTGCAAGCCTTACAAAATTGCGTAAACCATTGTGGAATTACTCTGCCAGCTGCGCTAAATATGGCAAGTTTAACCCCTGCAAGGGTTATTGGTTTGGAAAAAAACAACGGTAAAATTGAAGTTGGCTATACAGCCGATTTACTTTTTTTATCGTCTGATTTAAAATTAACCAAGGTTTTTAAATTTTAATGAAACTTTATTGGCTTATTTTGGTAAATAACCATGTAATTTTAAATCATCAAGACTGTTAACCGGATAATTAGCACCATTATGCAATAGAACGGTTCGCGTAGATACGTCTATTATTTGCTGGTAATAATGATCTGTTATGATGAAGCCTTTTTTGGATTTAAATTTTAAAATATGACTTTGTATTTCTGTAATTATCAAAGGGCTTACTTGAGAAAAAGGTTCGTCAAGCAATACAAATGTGGCGTTACTATAAATAATTAATAGGCACTCAATTAATCTTCTCTCTCCTCCAGACAAATCACCAATTTTATCATATAAATGCTTATCAATTGCGCTGATGCTTAATAATTCTTTTTTGTAGGTTGACGAGTATAAATTAACTAATTCTTTAACTCGCATGTATTTTGGCACAAAAAATTCTTGAGGTAGATAAGCTATTTTATTAGTTAAGTAAGGCTTTTTAATTAATTCTCCATTTAGTTTGAGATGTTTAAATTGTGGTGTCAAACTTCCATAAATAATTTTTAATAAAGTAGATTTTCCACTCCCATTTCGACCTAGCAAGCCAATTACTTCACCGATATTGCATTTGATATAAGCATTATTTAAAACTAATTTATGGCCATAATAATGGCTAACGCTGTCTACATATAATTCCTGCAAAGCCATCCCGTTAAGTAAAACAAAAGAAGAAAAAACCAATCTATTTGAATCAATATGCCAAACAATTTTCTATAGCTATAATCCATATTACGAAAATAATAAGCCCTGCTTTTTGGAAATATTACCATTTCTAGAACAAAGGAAAATACATATAACAAAGCTTTATTAAAAACCATTAGCATGTATAATGTATATTGGTCAAATCCATTATCATAAAATAACTTAACAAAAAATAAACTCAGGCCCATATTCAATAGAATAATGAGCTTAAAATGCCTAAAAAGAATTATTTTAAGTCTGTCAAACATCATAGTGGTATAAATTTAGGTTATTAATTCTATTTTAAAAATTGTGTATAATATTTATTAATTTCAATTGGATTATATTATGCTATTTCAGAATTTATATGAAACATCTCTTCCAATAGTTCAAGTCTTTTAGTTTTTGTTGAAAAGAATAACGTGGAAGTAAAAAAATCTGGTTATTTTTGAGGTCATGAAATACAAACGGATTTTACTAAAGCTAAGCGGCGAATCGTTGATGGGCGATAAGCAGTATGGTATTGATAACGAGCGTGTTAAACAATATGCCGAAGACATCAAAGCAGTACATGATAAAGGCTTAGAAATTGCCATCGTTATTGGTGGAGGTAACATTTTTAGAGGCTTAAGTGCCGAAAAATCTGGAATGGACAGGGCACAAGCCGATTACATGGGCATGTTGGCTACCGTTATCAATAGCATGGCTTTACAAGATGCGCTTGAAAAAGTAGGTCTTAAAACCCGTTTGTTATCGGCCATTAAAATGGAACAAATTTGCGAACCCTTTGTACGCCGTAGGGCGATGCGCCACTTAGAAAAAGGCCGCGTGGTTATTTTTGGAGCGGGTACAGGAAATCCTTATTTTACCACTGATTCTGCCGCTGCCTTAAGAGCCATAGAAATTAATGCCGATGTGGTTTTAAAAGGAACAAGGGTAGACGGAATTTATACCGCCGACCCGGAGAAAGATCCAACAGCAACAAAATACAGCCAAATTTCTTTTAGAGAGGTGTACGACAAAGGTTTAAACGTAATGGACATGACCGCTTTTACACTTTGCGAAGAAAACAAAGTTCCAATTATTGTTTTTGACATGAATAAAACTGGCAATTTTATGAAAATTGCTGATGGCGAAGAAATAGGGACCTTAGTGCAAGGCTAATTTTGAAATTTTAATATTTTTGTACAAACATTACAGATATGAATGACCTCATAAAGAAACAATTGGTTGATGCGCAGGCAACAATGGATAAAACAATTGCCCATTGCGAAGCTGAGCTCACTAAAATAAGGGCAGGAAAAGCATCGGCAGGAATGCTAGATGGAATTATGGTAGATTATTATGGCTCACCAACGCCTTTAGCCCAAGTTGGAGGGATAACTACTCCAGATGCAAGGACATTAATCATCCAACCTTGGGAAAAATCGTTATTGGTGCCTATCGAGCGTGCCATTATGGAAGCCAATATTGGCATTAATCCGCAAAATGATGGTCTTGTCATTCGTTTGGTGGTACCTCCATTAACCGAAGAACGTCGTAAAGAATTGGTAAAAAAAGTAAAAGAAGAGGCAGAAAGAGGTCGTATTGTCATCCGTAACATCCGTAAAGATGCCAACGGAAAAATACAGCGCTTAAAAGGCGAAGGCGTATCAGACGATGAAATTAAAACCGGCGAAGCCGAAGTTCAAAAAATAACTGATGCCTACATTATCAAAGTTGATAAACACGCCGAAGCTAAAGAAAAAGACGTAATGACCGTTTAAAGTTATATTAGTTAGCATAAAATTTAACAAAGGGAATGTGGGAAGCTTCATTCCCTTTGTTTATTACAACCCACCCATATCAAATGAAATTATTAATCGAATATTTAAAAGCACACAAGTGGATTGTGGCGCTAGCTTTGTTTTTAGCAGCGCTTAACATTGGTTTTTCTTTAATGGACCCTTATTTTACAGGAAAAATTGTAGATAATTTTATAGAAAAGAAAAACAGCTTAAGTAGAGATGCTTTTGTTTGGGGAGTTTTGGGCTTGGTTGGTTTGGCCATTGGCGCAGCAATGGTTTCGCGGATTGCAAAAAATCTGCAAGATTATTTTACCAATATCATTGTCCAAAAAGTTGGGGCACGAATGTATGCCGATGGATTGAAGCATTCGCTAGAATTGCCTTACCAGGTTTTTGAAGACCAACGCAGCGGCGAAACCTTAGGTATTTTACAAAAGGTACGCACCGATAGTGAAAAATTTATCACTTCGTTTATCAGCATTTTATTTGTAAGCTTAATCGGCATGGTTTTCGTTATCGTTTATTCACTATCGGTAAGCTATAAGGTAACTTTAATTTATGTAGCCTCTATTCCAATTATTAGCTTTTTAAGCTGGTTTTTGAGCCGAAAAATTAAAACTATACAAAGAACAATTGTTGCAGAAACTACTGCCTTAGCCGGCTCTACTACAGAATCGTTGCGCAATATTGAGCTGGTAAAAAGCTTGGGTTTGGCCAGTCAAGAAATAGAACGTTTAAATAAAACTACTTACAAAATATTAGGCTTAGAGCTCAAAAAAGTCAAATATGTGCGCAGCATGAGCTTTGTACAAGGAACAACTGTAAATTTGGTACGCAGTACAATGGTGGTTGTTTTATTGATTTTAATTTTCGAGAACACCATTTCTCCAGGCCAATATTTCTCGTTTTTGTTTTACTCTTTCTTTTTGTTTGGACCTTTGCAAGAGCTTGGCAACGTAATTTTAACTTGGCGTGAAGCCGAGGTTTCGTTGGGCAATTTTAAAAAGATATTAAACACGCCAATAGATGAAAAACCTTTAAATCCCGTTCAAATAGAAAAAATAAACACTTTAGCCTTTGATGAGGTAAGTTTCAAACATTTATCGGGCAAGTACAATGCTTTAAATCACATCAGCTTTGCGGTAAATAATGGCGAAACCATCGCTTTCGTAGGGCCATCGGGCTCGGGAAAAACAACTTTGGTGAAGCTTTTAGTAGGTTTGTACCAGCCAATAGAAGGAAAGGTTTTGTACAACTCAACTTCTGGTAAGGATATAGACTTGGATCAACTGCGAGAAAAAATTGGCTTTGTAACCCAAGATACTCAGCTTTTTTCGGGAACGATTAGAGAAAACCTGCAATTTGTAAAACCAAATGCAAGCGACGAGGATTGTATGCGTGTTTTACAGCAAGCCGCCTGTCAGAATTTGTTGGCTAGGGCCGACAAAGGCTTGGATACCGTTATTGGCGAAGGTGGCGTTAAAGTTTCTGGTGGAGAAAAACAGCGTTTATCTATTGCAAGGGCCTTATTGCGCAACCCCGATATTTTGGTTTTTGATGAAGCCACTTCTTCGCTTGATTCGTTAACTGAAGAAGAAATTACAGCAACCATTAGAGATGTTTCGGTACTTACCAGCCATATTACTATTTTAATTGCGCACCGCTTGTCAACCATCCGCCATGCTGATAAAATTTATGTTTTAGAAAAAGGAAATATTATTGAGCAGGGCAAACACGAAGATTTATTAGTTGAAAAAGGGTTGTATTATGCCATGTGGCGCCAGCAAGTAGGCGAAAGAATAGATAAATAAACGAGTGAGCGCAATCAAATCGCAACTCCGGATAAGATCTTAACCAAAATTTGATAAATAATGCCTAGCTTTAGGTATTAAAATCATATACCTATGAAATTAGCAAATTTTTTAAACCTTGGTATTGGCAGTGCCGAATTTGTGCTGCTTGCATTTATTGCCGTCCCTTTCTTGTTAGTGCTTTATTGTATCGTTGATATTTTGAGAGCTGATTTTAAAGATTCAGAAAACAAGTTGTTGTTTTTGATTTTGGTGTTGCTTGTCCCTTTAATCGGCGGACTTGTTTACTTGGTTTTACGCAGCAATTACATTAAGCCAAAAACGCCTTTTATTTAAATCTGTTCTGCAGATTTTTCTGACGGTTTGATATCATTGAGGGTGAGTGGCAGCAAACTTTTTGTTTTAAAATAAGTTATTACTGCAATGCCGATGGTCATGCTGCCTCCAAAAACTACGGCGGGCACGGTGCGCATCAGCTTGGCAGTTAAGCCCGATTCAAAGGCGCCAATTTCATTTGATGAACCTATAAACATACTATTTACTGCCGATACCCGACCACGCATTTCGTTTGGGGTAAGTAATTGCAGCAGCGTAGAACGGATAACCACGCTTACGCTATCAAAAGCGCCTTCGCAAAATAGGAAGAAAAGTGTTAGGTAAAAACTTTTAGACAGGCCATAGCAGATGATCGAGATGCCAAACCCAGTTACGGCCAATAATAAATTTCGCCATGGCTTGTTCATTGGCGAAAACTTTGTCATAGCTAACAGGGTAATTACTGCGCCTACAGAAGCTGCCGCACGCATTAGTCCGAGCCCTTCGGGGCCAACTTTTAAAATGTCTTTTGCAAACACAGGCAACAGCGCTACGGCACCCCCAAAAAATACCGAGAACAAATCTAAGCTCATGGCGCCCAACATCATTTTGCTTTTAAATACAAATTGAACGCCTTCGGTTAAGCTTTTAACTATACTTTCTTTTGGGATATATGTTGGTGGATGTGATTTTAAAAAGAAAATACAAACCAACGATATTAAAATAAAGCCTACGATAACTAAGAAAGTTGGCGTAATGCCATAAAAACCATAAACTAAGCCCCCAATTGCTGGACCTAAAATAGAGGCCAATTGCCAACTAGAACTGCTCCATGTACTGGCATTGGTATATAAATTTTTGGGCAGTATTTGCGCCATGATAGAAAATGTTGCAGGGCCGAAAAATCCCCTGGCCAAGCCAATACAAAATATCATGCTGTAAAGGGTGGGTACCACATATTTTGATGGAATAAATCCGGCAGCCTGTTTACTGGTAACTACCAGCATAATGATGGCGCATAAAAAAACACTCAGAAATATTTTCATCAGCAAACCTCTTTTTTCAGATTTATCAGCTACATAACCGCCGTAAAGCGCAATACTGATGGCAGGGATGGCTTCGCTAAGTCCAATTAATCCTAAGGCAAGTGGGTCTTTGGTAAGGTGATAAATGTGAAAGCCAATAATTACCGCCTGCATTTGATAAGCAAAAGTGAAGAAAAAACGCATGCCTAAATAAGAGCGAAATTCGCGGTAGCGTAATGCAGCAAATGGATCTTTTTTCTCGGTAATGACGGCTTCTCCCAAAATTTGTTAATTTTTGCTAAAATAACATTTTCGATTTTTAAACGAGCGGTTCGGCGGGATTGTTTTTGAAATAGTCTAATTTGTATTGAAACATTTCGCTCATTCGGGCGGCACGCCATTTGGCTTCATCGGCTTTTGCGCCCGAAAAGTGCTCGTCTACGGTTTCGTTAAACAACTCCATCCACCTGTCGAAGTGTTCTTTTGCAATTGGTAATTTAGCGTGTTTTAAAAATGGACTGCCACTGTAAGCCGGAGTATCGAGTAGTAAAGTTTGCCAAAAACCGTACATTTTTGTTAAATGCGCTGCCCAGTTATCGCCAATAACACCATTAAATATTGGCCCTAAAAGTTCGTTTTCACGTATTTTAGTATAAAAATGATCCACCAATGTTTTAATGTCTTGTAAATTGGCTATGTCTGTTTTCATCGTTTCCATATCATTCCTTTCCAAATCAAATATAAGCTTTAGCTGTCGTGTTTAATTGGTAAACAATCATAAAATGATATGATTTTGATTATTTTCTTAAACCAAATGATGGTAAAAATCTTTGTAAGCTTGATACATATCTTCGGATTGATTAATGGCCGATGAAGCCGCAATACCATAAATGCCAGTGGCGATAAGCGGATCCACATCTTGTAAAGTAACTCCTCCAACGGCCAAAATAGGGAAATCAATACCTTGCTGTTTTAAATTTTGCATAGCAGCTGCGTAGCCTTGTACGCCAAGCAAAGGCGAATTGTTGGGTTTGGTAGTTGTGGCTTTAAAAGGACCAAATCCAGCATAATCTGCACCTTCTCTGGACAAACGAATTAAATTTTCGAAGGTGTTTGATGAGCCACCTAAAGTATATTCATCGCCTACTTGTTTGCGCAGGGCGATAAAATCTGCATCCATGTCTTCCATGTGAAAGCCTTGTATATCGGCCTTGCCCTTTAAATGAATATGGTTGGTTACGATTAAAGTGGCGCCCCAATCATCGCAAATATTGGCAATTGCGTTTATGTCGGCCAAGAGTTCATCGTCCGCTTTGCTCAAACAACGGTATTGTATCCATTTTGCACCCGCTTCGCAAGCAATTTGCGCCTGTTCGATATGCGAATGCTGCTCAATATCGTGTGTAATGAAATGCAGTTTTTCTATGTATTTTTTCATTTTTTAAAAAGTTGGGAAGTCAGTAAGTTGGGAAGACCGAAGACCGAAGTTTGGGCGCATAGCCTTTCACTTTTCACTTTTCACCTCCGGCCTTCCACCTTCTTCCTTCCACTAAAACTTCACATTCAAATTTAACATTAAATTGGTACCAGACTGCGCAAAGTAAAAATTCTCTGTGGTTATTGCTCCGCCAGCAAAATAGCCATAGGTGTAGCCATTGCTTTCGTATTTTTTATTTAAAATGTTATTGGCTAATAAAGCGATATTGATGTTTTTTACCCCTTTAAATTTCAAATCGCAGGCAATACGAGCGTTGTTTACCCAATACGCATTTAACTTGCGGTTGTTGTTTTGAGTGTTGTCTAAATATTGCTTGCCCACATATTTACTTTGCCAGCCAATAGCAAACGCTTTTATTGGTGTGTAAACCAATTCGACGCCAATTACGCTGTTAGGCGAAAATGAAATGTCTGTATTTTTGTAATTGTTTACAATTTGTCCGCCGTTATCGTAATCGTCTATAAACTCGCTAAAATTATTGATTTTATTTCTACTAAGTGCTGCATTGGCCAAAATAGAAAATTCTGGATTAATGAAATAACTCATGTCTAGTTCAATACCCGCCCTGTAACTTCTAGCTACATTTTGTCGGTAATATTCGCCTACATCGTTTACTTTGCCTGTAACCACCAATTGGTCTTTGTAAAACATACCGTAAACATTCACACCTGCCAATAAAGCGTTATTTTTAAAACGATAACCTGCTTCAATATTGTTTAAACGCTCTGATTTTGGTAAAATACCTACTTCAACATTTACATAATCATCTCTTCCTGGTTCTTTATTTGCTACGCTAAATGAAGCATATAAATTTGCATTGGCATTGATAATATAGCTTGTGCCAAATTTAGGGTTAAAGAAATTTAGCTTGTCTTTAATATTTAACTGATTTAGATTTTTTTCAGTCCCTAAAACATCATAATAAATATTGCGGTATTGTAAATCGGCAAAGATGTTTAGCTTATCTGTAGCATTAAAATTAGCTTTTAAATAGCTGTTAAAATCAGTTTTAAAGCCATTGTTGTCGTAATAATGCCTACTGTTGTTGCCATTGCTGCCAAATTGGGCATAAACTACCTGTCCAAAATGTGCGCCTTTGTATTCGTTATAAGCTCCACCTAGCGTCAACTGTATTTTGGCTGCGGGTTTATAATTAAAGGCATAAGTAAAGCCGTAAAAATCGTTGTCGAGCCAGCGTCTGCGCACCAAATCTGTTTCGTTAATGGTGGTGTTGCCCACTATTAGGGGTTGCAAGCCGTATTTGTTTAGTTTTTGCGCTTCTTTGTATTCTTCGTAATAGCCTCTACCTGCGGTATAATGTAAAGCGCCATTAAAAGAAAATCTATCACTTAGCTGTTTGGCATAAAGTAATTGATAATGGTCTTGCCAGTAATTATCGGTTTGGTTAGAATAGGTAAAGCCGTTGTAAGTACGGCTTTGGGAGTTTAATAAATTGGCTGCATCGGCTGGATTTAAACCGTTTCTGCTGATAAAGGCTTGCATCTCTGCTAAATCTCCA
>CANHHZ010000043.1 GCA_947460275.1 Sphingobacteriaceae bacterium
TATTTAGAAGAAGTTAAAGTCCTTTATTTTGAACAACACGTACAACAAAATCTCACCAATTATAAGTTGGCTCGGAAAGAAGTATATGTGAGTACAGCCAACTTAGCCTCCCTTTTTCAGCGGATGTTTACCGAACCTAAAAGTAAGCAGTTATACATCAAAGAACTACATCAGTTTACTGTACTCAATCATTTGTTGTCATCTTATGTGGCTACATTATCCTTGTATTATAAAGAACATAACTTTGTAAATTCAAGTATAGACGAATTAAAACCAATTTCAGAAAATACAGTTTATTTGCTAAACGAATCGGTAAATAATTTGAATAAAAAAGAAAGTCAACCACAAAATGTACCCTTAATTAGGCGAAAAAATACGCCCCTATCTCTAGAACAGACTAATGTTATTACAGAACAATTTGAGTTGATCCAAAAAGTAGCTTATGATATTTTTAAGTTGACAGAAAAACTTAATATTGAATCTTAGTTTTCATTTACCTTAATTGAAAACAAAATTCGCACTGCTTTTGTTGTTTTTAAAACAGAAGCAAAATGTATAAATTATATACGACTCAGGTACTTGCCAAAGGAGGAAGAAATGGCCATGTTAAATCTAGCGATGGACTTTTTGAAGTTGAGTTTAGAAAACCCAAAGAAATGGGCGGTGTTGGAAGCGCTGCTAACCCCGAACAATTATTTGCTGCCGCCTGGGGGGCTTGTTACTTAGGGGCTTTAAGTAGTGTTGCCCAGCTAGAAGGAATAGATGCAAGCGCTGCGAACGTAACTATTGAAGTAAGTATCAATCAAAATAGAAAAAGCTTTAAATTATCCGCAAAATTAGACGTTCATGTCCCAAATACTCCAAAATTTGAAGCGCAAAAATTGGCAGAGAAAGCGCATAAGCTTTGTCTATATTCTAAGGCTACACGAAAAAATATTGACGTACAAATTACAGCAATTTAAAAAAAATAGGCTCCAAATTAGGAACCTATTTATAAGTAGTTTAGGTGGTTAGTTCTTTCTTTTTTAAGTTATCTGGTCGGCCATTTTTAAATGCTTCCCTACTTTTTAAGCCAAGCAATTCAAACATCGCCATGTCATCCACAAAAGCTGGGTTTGGTGTGGTCAACAGTTTATCACCTGCAAAAATAGAATTGGCACCTGCCATAAAACAAAAGGCTTGTTCTAAAGTGCTCATTTCATTTCTACCTGCCGAAAGACGAACTACAGATTTAGGCATTATAATTCTTGCCGTAGCAATCATGCGAACCATTTCCCAAATGGGGATGAGAGGCTGATTTTCTAGAGGAGTTCCTTTTACAGGTACTAAAGCATTAATAGGCACCGATTCGGGGTGCTTTTCCATGTTAGCTAATGTTTGCAACATAGAAACACGATCTTCAACAGTTTCACCCAGACCAACTATGCCCCCGCTACAAACAGTAAGTTTTGCTTTACGCACATTTTTTATGGTATTTAAACGATCATCGTATGTTCGAGTAGTAATAATTCTTTTGTAATCTTCTTCAGAAGTATCTAAATTGTGGTTATAAGCATATAAACCAGCATCCGCTAAGCGTTGTGCTTGATTTTCGGTAAGCATACCAAGCGTACAACAAACTTCCATGTCTAATTCGTTTACTGCTTTTACCATGTCAATTACACGGTCAAAATCGCGGTTATCTCTTACTTCACGCCATGCAGCCCCCATACACAAGCGAGACGCCCCACCTTCTTTGGCTTTTACAGCTGCATCCACAACCTGATTGACTTGCATTAAAGCTTGCACATCTAAATCTGTATGGTAACGGGCTGCTTGCGGACAGTATGAACAATCTTCGGCACAGCCACCAGTTTTTATTGAAATTAATGAACTAATTTGTACTTCGTTGTAATCTTTATTTTCACGTTGAATGGTTGCAGCTTCATAAACCAAATCTAAAAAAGGTTTGTTGTAAATTGTTAAAATTTCGTCTGTTGTCCAATCGTGTTTCAATACTTGCATAGTAAAAAAATAGTGTTTAGAGTAATAATTTGCTTGCTAATCCTAATAAAAGTAAAAATCCGAATACATCGGTAAAAGTCGTAATGATGATGGATGATGCGATTGCAGGATCAATTCCTATTCTTTTTAAAAATAAAGGAATACTAGCACCAGTAACACCTGCAATAATTAAATTGCCTGTCATGGCTAAAAATATAACTAAGCCTAACATTTGATTTCCATCAAAAAAATAGGCAAACATAAAAACAATCAAACCTGTAACTCCGCCATTTATCAAACCGACTGTAAATTCTTTCAAAACTGTTCTATAGGCTTGGCTATCGGTTAAATCGTATAATGAAATACGTCTTACCGTAACTGCTAAAGCTTGCGTAGCCGCATTTCCGCCCATACCAGCAATAATAACCATGTAAGCCGACAATACCGCCAAACGGTCTATCGTAGATTCGTAATGGCGTATAACTGCCGAAGCCAAAAAGGCAGTGGCAAGATTTAAAATAAGCCAAGGTAAACGTGATTTTACAGCTTCAATCCAATTTCCACCAAGTTGCTCATCTTCAGATACACCTGATATTTTTAAAATGTCTTCTGTATTTTCATCTTCCAATACATCAATCACATCATCAAAAGTTACCCTACCTAACAATTTCATATTCGCATCAATAACGGGTATACTTGTCAAGTTATACTGTGAAATGAGTTTTGCTACTTCTTCTTGGTCGGTTTCGGGTCTTACATAGACCACGTCAGAATTTACCATTTGGGTAATTTTGGCATTTCCTTTGGCTTTGATGATGTCTTTTAAAGAAACAATTCCTTTGAAATTGTTTTCATCATCCACTACAAAAACGGTATAAAATTCTTCAATTTCTTCGCTTTGGCGGATAATTTCATCGATGGCATCTTTTTTAGTAAGGTTAAGATTGATTTTAATAAACTCCGTGTTCATTAAACCACCAGCTGTTTCCTCGTCGTAGGTTAGTAGGTTACGAATGTTAGTTGCATCGTCTTCATTAAGATCTTCTAAAATTTCTTTTTGTTCGTGCTCTTCTAACTGAGAAATAATATCTGTTGCATCATCATAATCAAGTTCTTCAACAATTTCTGTCCGCTTATCAGGATGTAATTGTAAAAGTAGTTCTTCAGGATGCGACTCCTCACTCATCTCCGATATCACTTCGGATGCTTTTTCTATAGCTAAAAGATTGATAATTCGCTCTCTATCTTCACTACTTATACTTTCAAATAAAATGGCAATTTCAGACGCGTGATATTCCTCAAGCGTAGCTTTTAGTAGTTCATTGTCACCACTAATTGCGTGCTTTAATTTAGAAACGTCTGTTTTGTCCAGCTCAAATGATTGCATACGCCACTAAGATAGAAATAATTTAGCTTAGGCCTATAAAAATACTGTATTAAAGGTTTTGGTTTGTTTATTTAAACCAGCCTTTACGCCAAAAATAGATGATTTGTGCCACAGCTATAGCACCCATCACAAGCATTGTATATAAATAACCGTTTGCTTGATACAATTCGGGCATGTTTTGCGGTAATATTTTTCCTGAAATAGGGTCTACCCTACTAAAGTTCATCCCATAAATACCCGCGATAAAAGTAAGCGGAATAAAAATTGAAGAAATGATGGTAAGTACTTTCATGATTTCATTCATGCGATTACTAATGATAGAAAGATACATATCTATAATGCTTGCAGAGATTTCTTTCATCGACTCGACCATATCTATTATTTGAATGCAATGATCGTAGGCATCTCGGATATACATTTTAGTAGCCTCATCAATCAAATGGTTATCCGTACGTAAAATATCGTTCATTTTATCTCTTTCGGGCCAAGCAATTCGTCGCAAAGTAATTAAATTGCGTTTAATAACTTGTGTATCAAACATGATGGTTTTATTTGGCTTGTCAAATAGCTTGTTTTCAATTTCGTCCAATTGGTCTCCCCAATTGCTTAGTACACTAAAATATTCATCTACTATAATATCCATTAAAGCATACATTAAATAACTACTTCCACCAATACGTATATTGCCCTGTCCTATCTCAAGCCTTTGTTTAATAGGTGCTAGGCAATCTTCATAACTTTGTTGAAATGTAAAAAGTATGTTTTTAGTAAGAATAAATGAAAGTTGCTCATTTGTTAAATTTTGATGACTATCCAAAAACAACATTCTGCTGATGGCGAAATTGTAATGCTTGTATTCTTCAAATTTTGGTCTTTGGTAAGTTCGGGTAATGTCTTCTAAAACGAGTTTACTAACTTCGAAATCTTTACTCAAAATATGAAATAGTTCAACAGACTTAAATCCCTTTATTTCAACCCAATAATTCAAATTAGTATCAGAAATTTTGGCTTTAAGCAGTGATAAATTGGTAAGTGTTTCTACTTTATAATCATCAGCTTTATAAGTGTAAATATTTATAATTGGCGTTAGCGAGCTTTCGTCAATATGAACTAAACCCGGACTTGCACCCGGCATAGGTAATGCATAGTTCCTTTTTTTATGGTGGTGTCTGGTTTGTTTTGCCATATTTAAAAATGTGATTTGGTTTGCGGACCTTGGTTAAACAATAAATCTATACAACTTAGATTAGGGATAAACTCATTTCTATCGCTAAAAACCTGAAAATATTTTTTAAAATCAACATGTTGACTTATTTTTTTTTTGTTATTCAACTCAGTTCTATAATCAAAGCCCAAAGGCAATTCTTTTTGATACTCGCTTGTAAAAGAATAAACTGGGGATTGTTTTAACTGTTTAAAAATCCAGTTCAGTAATTCGAGGTTATAATCAAATAAAAAGTCATATTTTTTATGGTAAAAGCTAGCAAATTCATCTTCGTAATATTCAAAATAAGCAGAACTGCGGTAACAGGTTTGCAAACTTAACCAGTGCAGGCGCTGCCACTTTGAATCGTAACTTATTTTTACATCTTTGATTGAGGTATGTATTTTTGATCCTTTAACAACGGGTACAATTAAGTCCAAAATCCCATTTGGCGATGCAATGCTAGCACGGTTTCTGTAGGTTTGCTTCACAAAATGTTCTTCCCTTTCCATTATAAAGTTAAAATTATGGGCTTTTAAAGCTGAAAAATAAGTGGTGGGTGGAAGATAAAAAAGTGGAAATGTTGCTAATGTTTGCATCTGTTATTATATTTTTGCATTACAACGCACAAAGTAATGATTATAAAAGTCTTTTCACAAATAGGTTTATTTTTTTTATACATTTTATCTTTTGTACCCTTTGCTGTATTATACTTTTTTTCGAATTTAATGTACTTTTTGGTGTACTATGTAATTCGCTATCGAAAAAAAGTAGTTAGAGAAAATTTAAGAAAATCTTTTCCTGAAAAGGATGCAGAAACCCTTTTAAATATTGAAAAAAAATTCTTCAGGTACTTTACAGACCTAATGTTTGAGGTGGTTAAACTTAAATCTTTAAGTGAAAATGAATTGCGAAAAAGAGTTAAATTTAATGGACTCGAACAACTTGAAAAACATTTCTCTCAAAGCCAAAGCGTTTTAGCTTGCATGGGCCATTATGGCAATTGGGAAATGTTAATTCTTGGCTTAGGCCTAAAAATTAGTGGAAAAACATATATAATTTATAAACCGTTAAACAGTCATACTTTTGAGGAATGGTTTAAAAAACTAAGAAATCGATTTGGTAATCTCCTTGTACCTATGCGTCAAACGTTACGTATGATTATCGCCACAAAAGATGAGCCTACCGTATTTTGTTTTGGAAGTGACCAAAGTCCTCTTCGTGGAGAAGTACAATATACATTGCAATTTTTAAATCAACCTACTGCAGTTTTAATGGGATTAGAAAAGATTGCCATACAAACTAATAAGCCTGTTTATTATTTTGATTTAAAGCGTGTAAAACGAGGTTTTTATGAGGTAGATGTTTTACCACTTTGTCTAGACCCTAAAGAGACTAAAAACCATGAAATAACAGATTTATTTTTTGAATTTTTAAATACGACAATACAAAGAGAACCCTCTTATTGGCTTTGGAGTCACAAACGCTGGAAATTAAACAACTAAAAGATGGAGCCTAGTGTAGCAGTTATAATTTTAAATTGGAACGGTAAAGACCTACTTGAGCAATTTTTGCCCAGTGTACTGGCTACGGATTATCCAAATTTGCAAATTATTGTTGGCGATAATGCTTCATCTGATGATTCTGTTGCATATGTTAGGGAAAACTATCCGCAGGTAAAAATTATTGAAAATGATAAAAACTACGGCTTTGCCGGAGGTTACAACCATATTTTAGCGAAAGTTGAGGCTGATTATTTTGTATTGCTAAACTCTGATGTTGAGGTATCTAAGAACTGGATTGCACCGGTAATTGATTTACTGGAAAGCGACGCAAACATTGCCGTGGCTCAACCAAAAATTAAGTGGCAGTTGCATAAAGAACAGTTTGAATATGCAGGTGCTGCAGGTGGTTTTATAGATTTGCATGCTTACCCTTTTTGCAGGGGCAGAATATTTGATAAAGTTGAAACCGACAACCATCAATACGATATAGACACGGATATTTTTTGGGCAAGTGGCGCCGCTTTTTTTATCAAACGCAAGGCTTGGCAGCAAGTTGATGGTTTTGATGCCGATTTGTTTGCACACATGGAAGAAATAGATTTATGTTGGCGTTTAAAAAATTTAGGCTACAGAATTGTTTGTTGCACCAAAGCAGAGGTTTACCATTTGGGAGGCGGTACTTTAAATGCCAATAATCCCTACAAAACTTACCTTAATTTTAGAAACAACCTTATTATTATGCAAAAAAACCTTCCCTTGGGTGATGCATTTTTTAGAATTTTGATTAGGTTTTTCTTAGATTTTGCCGCTTTGACGCAGTTTTTAATTAAGGGCAAACCGCAATTTAGCTTGGCCATTAGCAAAGCCCATTTTCATTTTTTAAGGCAAATTAATCAAACGGCAAAGAAAAGAACCAACACCGAAATACCTTTCTTAAAACATACCGGTGTTTATAAAAACAGTATTATTTACGAATATTTTGTTAAAAAAATAAATAAATTTAGCGACTTGAAATGGTGAATTGAACCCTCTAAAGTAATTCTTTAATAGTTTTATTTATCCAGTAAACAGTATTTGAAGCTAGGCCCATAGTTTGAAATTTTACCAACCCGTCTTTACCTACAACTACATGGGTAGGAAATGATTGAACACCATACTTATCAGCATAAAACCTACCTTCAACAATATGGTAAAGAAAAGGGGTTGTTTTTAAAAATTGCTTCAATTCGTATTTTTCATCTAAAGCTACGGCCAAAAACACTACCTCAGTATTGTCTTTATATTTTTCAACTAACTCGTTTAGTTCGGGTATTTCTTGTTTACAAGGCGGACAGTTGATAAACCAAAAATTAATGACATAGATTTTATTGTTGTCCTTTTTTAAATCAAATTTTTCGCCATTAATGTCGGTAAATTTTTCAGGTTTAAACTTTTCTCCATCTGTAAATGCTTTGCTCAACATTGGTCGAGGTAAATTAACCATATTAGCCAACTTTCTTTCTTCGGCAATAGCTTTTTCTTGAGGCGTCATTCTATAGAGTTGAAACGAAGCGTTAGCACTTGTTCTTTTTAACGAATAATCTCCGGTTCGTAAAAATGCTTGCCATATTTTATAAGCTAAGGCATTGCCTTGTTCGTCAAGTACAACTGTGTTTTCGTCTATTTTGGAGTTGGTTTGCTTAGTTGATGTGGTCTGTGCCGATACGTTAACAGCAACAAAAAATAACCATAGGAATACTAATTTTTTCATAGGTTGGTAAATTTATGATTTTAAAAAACTTTCTAAAGCCAAACGGTATCCGTCTAAGCCAAAACCGGTAAGCACACCTTTGCAGTTTTTACCAGTTAACGACACATGTCTATATTCTTCTCGGGCGTAAATATTTGAGATATGAACTTCTATAACGGGAGTTTTGATGGCTGCAATGGCATCGGCAATGGCTACAGAAGTATGGGTGTAACCACCTGCATTGATAATTATACCATCGTAAGCAAACCCAACTTCGTGAAGTTTATTGATCAACTCCCCTTCTACATTACTTTGATAATAGTCTATTTCTACAATGCTATACATTTCACGCAGTTGCGTAATGTAGCTGTCAAAACCTTCATTTCCATAAATAGTTGGTTCTCGTATACCTAAAAGGTTTAAATTTGGACCGTTTATAATTTGTATCTTCATGCCCTGAAGGGTTTAAATTTGTAATGATGCAATGTTAAAGAAAAATCTAATATAATGAATATCCAATCTTATTTAAAAGGATTTCAAGATTATTTGAAATTAGAACGTTCGTTGTCTAAGCATTCTATAGACGCCTATTTAAATGACGTAGACAAGTTGCAGCAGTACTTTTTATGCATTGACAAAAAGCTTATTTTAACTGAAATTACGCTTAAAGATTTGCGTGATTTTGTAAATTGGCTCAATGAAATGGGTATGATGGCCAATACCCAAGCTCGAGTTATTTCGGGTATTAAATCCTTTTTTGGCTATTTGAGACAAGAAAACATTATCAGCGATGACCCAAGTGGTTTGTTAGAAGCGCCAAAACTGAGCCGAAAACTACCCGACACCTTAAGTATCCACGAAATAAATCAATTAATTGAAGCCATTGACGCTTCTAAACCTGAAGGTATGCGTAATAAAGCTATTTTAGAATTGCTTTATGGCTGTGGGTTACGCGTGTCAGAACTCACGGAATTACGCATTTCCAACATTTTTGCCGAATCTGAATTTATAAAAGTCCTTGGAAAAGGAGATAAAGAGCGCTTAGTGCCAATTGGTTCGGTAGCTTTAAAATTATTGGAAATTTACGTAAGTCAAGTTCGTGTGCATTTAAACATTAAAAAAGGACACGAAGATTTTATATTTTTAAACCGCAATGGCAGTCATTTATCCCGTATTTCAGTATTTAACTTAATTAAAAATTTGGCTTTAAAAATTGGTATTCAAAAAAGTATTAGTCCACATACTTTTCGTCATTCTTTTGCTACACATTTAATAGAGGGCGGTGCCGATTTACGTGCAGTTCAAGAAATGTTAGGCCATGCAAGTATTACCACAACCGAAATTTACACTCACTTAGATAGCGATTATTTGCGTAGCGTAATTACACAATTCCATCCTAGGTCTTAATCAGGATTTTCACAGCAAATCATTCTATCTTTACCCTGCATATCTTTTCTTAACTCAATGTTTTTAAACATTTTATGTTTTAATAAATCAACTGTTTGTTTACCAAGGTACTCATTAATTTCAAAGAAAAGAAAACCGCCAGGTTTTAAGTTTTTAACTGCAAAATTGGCAATAGCCTCATAAAACGACAATGGGTTTTCGTTACTTACGAATAAAGCTAGATGTGGTTCGTTGGCTAAAACGTTTTGATGCATATCTAATTTTTCGTTTTCGGTAATGTACGGCGGATTGCTTACAATAATATCATACCGATTATCAATTACCAAGTTTTCCCAATTTAAAATATCTGATCGTCTAAAATCTACTTCAACATTGTTTAAAGTGGCGTTTTCTTTAGCGGTTTTAAGGGCGTCAGCAGAGATATCAATTGCATAAACCTCGCAATCGAGTAAGTTTTTCTTTAGGGATATGGGAATACATCCACTTCCAGTTCCAATATCTAACAAACTTTTGGGTGGGTAGTGAACAGATTTTTCTAAAACCCACGCTACCAATTCTTCTGTTTCTGGGCGTGGTATAAGTACCGATGGATTTACTTTAAAAGTTAATCCATAAAAACTAGTTTCACCAAGAATGTATTGAATAGGTTTGCCATTTTTGAGTTGCGTTAAAAGCTGCTCAAGATTAACTACATCTTTAGCATCAATATCAGCATGTTTATGTAGCACATATGCTGTTCTTTTGAGTTTAAGATAATGCTCAATTGAAATTAAAAACATTGCTTTTACTTCCTCTTCTTGGTAAAGGGAGCCCAATTCGTGTACAAATCTTGTTTCAAGCGTTTTTAAATTCATTTGCAGTAAAAATAGACATAAATCAGTAGTTAACTCATTAATTCCATTACTTTTGTACCAATGAGCGATGAAATGTACATGCAACGTTGTTTAGAACTTGCCAAATTAGGCATAGGCAATGTTAGTCCAAACCCAATGGTAGGCTGCGTAATTGTGCATGATGACAAAATTATAGGAGAAGGTTACCATCAAAAATTTGGCGAAGCACACGCCGAAGTCAACGCCATTAAAAATGTGATTTCGAAATACGGATCTGAAGCTCCCTCCCTATTAAAAAACGCTACCGCTTACGTAAATTTAGAACCCTGCGCTCATTTTGGCAAAACGCCACCCTGCGCCGATTTATTGATGAAAAACCAACTTAAAAAGGTAGTTATTGGCAATGCCGACCCATTTGAAGGCGTAAATGGAAAAGGCATAGCAAAGTTGATAAACGCCGGTATTGAAGTAAAAAAAGACGTTTTGGTTGACAAATGCACTTATTTAAATCGCCGATTTTTTACGAGAGTGAAGCAGCAACGTCCTTTTATCATTTTGAAATGGGCACAAACAGCCGATGGCTATTTTGCACCCACCAAAGCTGCACAAAAATGGATTACAGGCCATTTGGCCAAACAATTAAATGACCAATGGCGAAATGAAGAAGATGCCATTTTAGTAGGTAAAAATACCGCTTTAATTGACAATCCGAGGTTAACCACAAGAGTTGAAAACGGCAAAAACCCTATTCGCATTGTGATTGATAAAAATTTAGAAATACCTGCTACCCACCATCTTTTTAACGATGAAGCAAAAACCATCATTTTCAATGAAATAAAAACCGATGTTATTGGCAACGTCCACTTTGTGCAGATGGAAGACATGCAATTTTATTTACCGCAAAAAATAGCTTTTCAATTGTATTTAATGGATATCCAATCGGTTATTATAGAAGGTGGTGCTCATCTACTACATCAATTTATCAACGCAGGTTTGTGGGATGAAGCACGTGTTTTTACATCGAATACCATTTGGAACGAAGGCATTAAGGCCCCAAAAATTGATGGAAATGTAATTTCGAAATTGCAATTGAACAATGATGCACTTACCATTTATCAAGCTAAACTATGATTTATCTATTTTTGAGTATTTTATGTAGCGTAACCGTTGGCGTATTGTTAAAATTGGCAAAACGATATCAAATTAACATTACGCAGGCCATTACTTGGAATTATCTATTTGCCATTGGCTTAAGTTTTTTCTTCTTTAAACCCGAAGTTAAGGCAATTACCCTAACTCAGGTATCTCCTATTTTTGTGGTTTTAGGCGTTTTGTTGCCGGTTATATTTATTGTGCAGGGCTTAGCCGTTAAACAAGCGGGCTTAGCCCGAACAGACATTGCGCAACGTTTATCGCTATTTATATCGCTGTTAGCAGCTTACTTTTTGTTTAGCGATACCTTTAGCAATTTAAAATATTTGGGGTTAGCCTTTGGTTTTATCGCCATTATTTTTACACTTTACCGCAAAGGCGAAAACAAGACTTCAAAAGATAGTTGGCTTTACCTTTTACTAGTTTTTATTGGGTTTGGCGTAATTGACGTGCTTTTTAAAATGGTAAGCAAAATAGAATATTTGCCTTACACCACTTCGTTGTTTATCATTTTTTGCATTGCTTTTTTGTGGTCGCTCATTTACATTTTGTATTTGGCTTTAACCAAACAAACCAAATTGCAGCTCATTAATTTTATCTGCGGCTGCATACTCGGCTTTTTCAATTTTGGTAACATTTTATTTTATCTAAAAGCGCACAAGTCAATGGCCGATAATCCATCGACTGTTTTTGCCGCCATGAACATGGGCGTAATCATTTTGGGCAGCTTAATTGGCATTTTAGTTTTTAAAGAAAAGCTTAACCAATTAAATTATTTGGGTTTATTTTTTGCGTTGATAGCGATTTTATCGATCACCTTAGCCAAAATTTATGCTGTTTGATGACACCTATAAAACGATAATTCGAATTTCTGAAGGGATTTTTAGGGACAAAGGCAGTAAATTTATCGGTTATGCCTACCCTATTAAAAGCGAGGCGGAAGTAAAACCCTTGGTTGCTAAACTTAGGGCCGAACATGCCAAGGCAAGGCATTTTTGCTGGGCTTTGCGCTTATCGCCGGATAGAAATGTATTTAAATTAAATGATGATGGAGAACCATCTGGTACTGCTGGTCGACCCATTTTAAATACCCTGCTTTCATCAGATGTTACCAATGTTATGGTTGTAGTAGTGCGGTATTTTGGCGGCACTTTATTGGGTGTTCCAGGTTTGATAAATGCCTACAAAAATGCAACGATAGCCGCAATACAAGAAAATGAGATCGTCACTAAAACTGTAAATGATGTTTATGAAATTGGTTTCGACTATTTAGAAATGAACCAAGTAATGCGAATTGTTAAGGATGAAAACCTAAATGTCCTTCATCAAACTTTTGAAAATGATTGTGTACTAAAA